>JASFFM010000438.1:0-3610 GCA_050124295.1 Desulfobacterales bacterium
ATCCCCAAGCTGGGATTGATCCGGGAATATCAGGAGCGTATCAGCCAGGCCGTGGACAGCTACAACCGCCACCAGGCGACCTTGAATGAATTTTTACGCTTACTGTCTTTGCCGATCGGCCGCTCTTTTACGGTGTTGCAAGAGCAGGTGGCCGATCTGGCGGAAAAGGGGGAGCTGCCCGAGGACGGACGCGCCTATTACGATATGTGGATCAAGGTGCTGGAGGGTCACTATATGACCCTGTTTCAGACCCCCGAATACACCGAGACCCTGACCCGGACCCTCAGCAATTTCTCCGCCTACCAGAATGCGCGCAACGCCGTCATCGAAGATCTGCTCAGTGGGCTGCCGGTGCCCGTGCAGTCTGAAATCGATGAACTCTACCAGGAAATTCATCGTCTTAAGCGGCGCTTGCGCACCCTGGAGAAATCGCAGGCCTGATCGCGGCCCGCACGCAACCCAACCGATGCCAACGGGAGAAGATCGCCATGACCAAATTCAAAGTTCCCGTCGACCTGATCATATCCAAGCTGGCGGAGGCTTCCGAACAAGCCCAGGATAAAGCCCGCAAAGGCTCGGAAGTCCTGATGGCCGAGCTGGATACCGATATTGCGCCCACCCCCTACGAGGTCGTATTCCAGGAAGATCGCGTCAAACTAAAATACTACCGTCCCAAGGGCAAACCCAAATACAAGACCCCTTTGCTGGTGGTCTACGCCCTCATCAACCGGGAGACCATGCTGGATCTCCAGCCGGGCCGCAGTGTCGTCCAGACTTTTTTGGACGAAGGCCTGGAGGTCTACATGATCGACTGGGGCTATCCCGCCCGCAAGGACCGTTTCCTCGGTTTTGACGACCATATCAACGGTTATATGGATGATGTGGTCGACTTTATCCGCGACCGTCATGCCCTGCCCAAGATCAACCTCATGGGCATTTGTATGGGCGGCACCTTCAGTGTGATCTACAGCGCCCAGCATCCCCAAAAAATCAAGAATCTGGTGACCACCGTGACACCGACCAATTTCGACACCGACAAGGGCCTCCTGCACCAGTGGATGAAGCACATCGACCCCGAGGCCCTGGTCAAAACCTGGGGCAACCTGCCGGCCCACGCCATGAATTTCGGTTTTCTGCTGCTCAATCCGGCCCGCCTGATGATCGACAAGTACGTCGGATTCATGGAACACATGGATAGTAAAAAATTCGTGGAAAACTTCATCCGCATGGAAAAGTGGATTTTTGACAGCCCGGACCTGCCCGGTGCCGTCTTCCAGAAGTTCATCCGTGACTGCTACCAGGAGAACCTGCTCATCCAAGGTAAAATGAGGGTGGGCGGCCGACCCGTGAACTTGAAAAAAATCAGCATGCCGCTGCTCAATATCTACGGGCTTTACGACCACCTGGTGCCCCCCGAAGCCTGTGAACGCCTGACCGGAGCGGTGGGCAGCAAGGATACCGAAGATATTTGCCTGCGCACCGGTCACATCGGCATTTATGTCAGCAGTAAAAGCCAGCGTGAATTCGCCCCCAAAATCGCTGCCTGGCTGGCGGCACGCGACAACCAACGCAAACGCCCGCGCAAGCCCGGGAAAAAGCAGGCCGCCGCGCGTACACCGCGCAAACCGGCCCGCAGCAAACCAAAGACCAAAGCGTCCTGAGGCGCGCGCGGCGGCAATGACCGGCCGTTGCGAGCCGTTTTCGCATTCCATGCAAGGAGAACCCCATGACCAAAAAGACCGACTATTTTAAAATCTTCTGCAAGATCAGCCAGGCCTTCGGCACGGCCGCCACCCAGGAAGAGCTCCTCGATCTGGTGGTGCAAAGCGCCATCGACACCCTGAACGGCAAGGCGGCCTGCCTGTTTCTGACCGATGAAACCCAAGATCTCTTTGTGCCCACGGCCCAGCGGGGACTCTCGAAGGACTATTTGCACGCCAATGCCCTCAGGGCTCAAAAGATCGCCCAATCCCTGGTTGAGGCCGGCCACCTGGCCTTCGAGGATGCCACCAGCGATCCCCGCCTGGAGAACCACGAGGCCAAAAAGAAAGAGGGCATTGCCAGTATTCTGACCGTGCCGGTGCGCGTCAGAAACCGGCTTGTTGGTGTGCTATCGCTCTATACCGGCCAACGGCGCAAGTTCACGGCCGGCGAGATCGAATTTTTGGACGCCCTGGCCGACCAGGGTGGTGTGGCGATCGAAAAGACCCGCCTGCTGGAACGTATTCAGCAAAACGCTTTGATGTTTCTGGATTTGGCCTCCGCCATCAACTCGAGCCTGGATATCAATTTAGTGCTGGAAACGCTGACCGAGAAAGTTTGTGCCAATCTGGGCATGAAAGGGGCTGCCATTCGTCTGTTGGATGAGGATTCGGGCAGTTTGAAACTCGTGGCCAGCCACGGACTGAGCGACGAATTTCTGGCCGTGGGACACCTCATCAGCACCAAGCTGGCCAAGGCGGCGCTCAAGGGTGAAACCCAGGTCATCGAGGATGTGGCCACCGACGATCGGGTCCTCCTGAAAAAAGAACTCGCCGCCGAGGGCATTGCCTCGATGGTCATCGCCCCCATCACCGCCCGGAACAAGGTCATCGGCACCCTGAGGCTCTACAGCCCGGTAAAACGCAGCTACCCTGAAGACGTCGTCATCATGGTCCGCGCGCTTGCCCACCAGGGGGGCCTGGCCATTCAGAATGCGTCCATGTACTTGAAGCTGCAGGCCGACAAACAGGAGTTGGAGGAAGATGTCTGGAGTCACCGCAGCTGGTTCTGAGTGCGGGTTGCCGATCAGCGTCGCTTTACGGATGGGCCAAAGGCTGGCCGTAGGCCCCCGGGGGAGGAAAAATGACCGGATTTACCATCGATCAACTGGAGGTGGGTCAACGCGCCAGTTTCAGCAAAACGGTGTCGGAAACGGACGTCTATCTTTTCGCCGGTATCAGCGGCGATTTTAATCCGGCCCACATCAACCAGGCCTACGCAGAAAAAACGGCCTTCAAAACCCGCATTGCCCACGGCATGCTTTGCGCCGGTTTTATCTCCACCGTGCTCGGCTGCCAAATGCCTGGGCCGGGCACGATCTATGTCTCCCAAAGTCTTAATTTTTTGGCACCGGTCTTCATCGGAGATACCATTACGGCCACCGCCCAGGTCGAAGAAATCCTGAGCGCCAAGAAACGGGTCCGCATCCAAACGATCTGCACCAATCAGGACGGCAAAGTGGTGCTCAAGGGCGAAGCCCTGGTGAGCCCCCCGCGCGGATAAGACGTTGTTGCGAACATCACCTCGCGCCCTCTCGTCCGCCGGATCAGCAGCGCCCTGGAGCTGCCCTGACGTCTGGCAAATGGTTTGCGATCCCGCGCACGGTGACGGCCTCGGTTGCCCCGCGGCCCTGGTAGCGCATGGGTCGCAGAGCCGTTCTCTCGCCGGCACA
Source organism: Desulfobacterales bacterium (assembly GCA_050124295.1). Lineage (GTDB taxonomy): Bacteria > Desulfobacterota > Desulfobacteria > Desulfobacterales > UBA5852 > JABZFP01. The sequence continues at coordinate 3,434 of JASFFM010000438.1, forward strand.
GCCTTCCGGAATGTCCTACCGGCGCCATCCCCCGTCTCAACCAAGTTTTTCCCCCCACGCGCCGAAAACGGGAAGGTTGACCCCAGCGGCGAAAAACCTGGCCACCCGATCAAAGCCCGGGAAATGGGTTTCACCATGACAGCCCCCGACACATCCCTGCCGGTATCGACATGTGAC
>JASFFM010000439.1:0-3584 GCA_050124295.1 Desulfobacterales bacterium
CCGTGGCGATCGACCGGTTCCCTCCCGCTCAGGTCTCCTCGATGGTCAATTCGTGGTTGGTGAATACGCAAATTTGCGCCGCGATGTTCATGGCGGCCTCGACGATTTCGCGCGCCGTCATGCTGGTATGCGCGGCCAGGGCCTGGGCCGCCGCCTGGGCGGCCACGCCGCCGGAGCCGATCGCCAGCACCCCCTCGTCCGGCTCGATCACGTCACCGTTGCCCGAAATCAGCAGGGTGTTCTCCTCGTCGGCCGCAATCATCAAGGCCTCCAGACGCCGAAGATATTTGTCTGTGCGCCATTCCCGGGCCAGCTCCACGGCGCTGCGGACCAGGTTGCCGTTGTAGCGCTCCAGCTTGGCTTCCAACTTTTCCGATAGGGTCAGGGCATCTGCCGTAGCACCGGCAAAGCCCACGATAATGCGGTCGTTGTAGATGCGGCGCACCTTGCGGGCGTGGTGTTTCACCACCGTGTTGTTCATGCTCACCTGGCCGTCCCCGGCCACGGCCAGGGTGTCCTGGCGGCGTACGGCCAGAATGGTCGTTGCTCGAATTTTCATCATCACACCCGCTTTCCCATTGGCCGGCCGCCGTTATTTGCGCGGATGGGCCTTGTCGTAGACCTCCATCAGCCGATCGATGCTGACATGGGTGTACTTCTGGGTTGTGGAGAGACTTTCGTGGCCGAGCAGCTCCTGAACCGCCCTCAGATCCGCTCCGGCATTCAGCATGTGGGTGGCAAAGGTATGCCGCAGGGTATGCGGCGAGACCGGCACCAGCATGCCACAGGCCCTCACCAATTGGTCCAGAGCACGGGCCATGGAACGTGCGCTCAGGCGCCCTTTGGAGCGATTCATAAATAATGGCCCGGCCTGCTCGAAGGGGATCGCACTCTCGCGGAAGAGACGCTCCCGATAGCGCTTGATCGCCGCGACGGCCTTTTCCCCGAGAGGCACCATACGCTCTTTGTTTCCCTTACCGGCGACTTTGACGACCCGGCCCTCAAGGTCGACGTCGATGGTGTCCAACCCGGCCAGTTCGGAAATTCGGACCCCGGTGGAATAAAGGGTTTCGAAAATCGCCCGGTTGCGCAGGGCATAAATGGAATCACCGGAAACGGCGTCCAGCAGACGGAACATGTCATCCACCGTCAGATAGGAGGGGATCTTTTGGTCCTGCTTGGGGGTCAGCACCCCTTCGGCCGGACTGACGGTAATCACCCCCTGGCGAACCATGAAGCGGAAAAATGTCCGCACGGCGGAGAGTTTGCGGGCGATCGTCGACTTGCGATTTTTGCGGTACAAGGCCGCCAGATACCCCCTGATGGTCAGAGCATCGATCTGGCGGGGGTCCAGTTGCCCCATCGCCGCCCGGCGGTCTTGCGCCCCTGGGCCGGCGCCGGCGACAATGGCCGCAAATTCCTGCAGGTCGGTGCGATATGCGCGGATCGTATGGGCCGAATATCCCTTTTCGGCAGACAACGAATCCAGAAAAGCTTGCAGCGGCGGTCTGCGTGATGAATGGGTTGCCATCGTCTCGCCTTCAGCGGTCAGGGTTGGTGGCTCAAATCTTACTCCCGCCGGTGCCGGGAAAAACCCGGCGGGCTTAGCGCGCCATCAGGGATTCAATTTCCTCCCAGGAAGTTACCTCCCGGAAGGGGTGCGGGTAACGATTCCAGGGCTGCACGAACAGAATCGGGGTAATCCCCGCCCGGCTCAATTGGAAACAGGTTTCCAGACGGTCTTCCACGAAATAGTGAATCCCTTCCGCCAATAGGACGTCGGCTTTGGCCTCGAAGGAACCGGTGGCCGCCACCGCGATCCGGCCGGCTTCCAGCGGCAGGTTTTTCGCCAACCAGGCCTGGATCACCCCGGCCTGCGGCCGGGCCGTGACAAAATGCACAGGGGCGCCGTTTCCCGCAAAACGCGCCATGGCCCGGCGGCATCCCTCGACGACATGCAGCCGCGGCCCATGGGTCCCGTCAATGATCTGCGCGATGGCGGCGTCGATGATCGCCGGATCCAGGTCGAGACAATCTTCCAGGTTGTAGCTTGTGATATCGGCATACCGGACATGCCGGACATTAAAGGTCTCCCGGACGATATCGATGAACAGGCGCATGGTATCGGCGATCACCCCGTCGATATCAAAAGCCGTCGTTTCCGGCGCCAGACCCTGGTAGGGCAAGGCGCTGGTCGTCCGGGCCAGGCGGCCCGCCCGGAGAAGCTGTTCATTGGGCGCATCCAAATCGACCGCGATCCTCAGGCCGCGCGTCGCGTGCGGCTTTTGAGGCGTGAGATGCGGCGCTTGTAGATCGTCGCCATACGATGGTCCTTGGCTTCCAGGGCCGCCGCGCGCTGCACCTTCAAGGCTTTGATCTTGGCCTTGATCTCGCGCATGGACTTATCCCCCTTTTTCTTCCCGGTTTCTTCGATGCCGCGGGCCTTGCGAATTGCGCTGAGCAACTCGGGCTTGTTCATGCCGTAGGCCCCGGTGATGCCATCGGTTTCCTTGGCGATATCGCGCAGTTCGGTGGCGGTCATTTTTTCCAACGGCTTTTCTTTGGCGACCTTCTTTCCGCCCATGATGGGATCCTCCTTCCCTGAAAGCACAAGCGGAGGCTGGCAAGCCCCCGCTTCGTGAAGTCTTTGCGTGCTTCGTCAAAACGCTGCTGCCGATCGAGCAATCGGTCCGCTAAAACGGTCTAAATAAACCACGTGGTTGCTAATTGTCAACCGTGACTTCCCTGGGACCGGTGCCCCTCGCGGTCGTTATTTTTCCGGATCCGCCGGCGGTGGGCGGTCGCCCGTGACCGCCCGCTCGAAACGCGTGAGCAGGGGGCGGAAGAGATCCATCGGAATCGGGAAAATGGTCGTGGTATTGTTTTCGCTGGCCATCTCGTTGACGGTTTGCAGATAGCGCAACTGCAGGGCCACCGGGTATTCGTCGATGATGGCGGCCGCTTCGGACAGCTTGTCGGCAGCCTGCCGCTCGCCTTCGGCATTGATGATCTTGGCGCGCCGGTCGCGCTCGGCCTCGGCCTGGCGGGCCATGGCGCGCTGCATTTCCTGGGGCAGATCGATGTGCTTTAACTCCACCGTGGCGACCTTGATGCCCCAGGGGTCGGTGTGGGTGTCCAGAATCTCCTGGAGTTCGGCGTTGATTTTTTCGCGCTCCGCCAGCAGATCGTCCAACTCGGCCTGGCCGCAGACGCTGCGGATCGTGGTCTGGGCCAGCTGCGACATGGCATAGCTGTAATTCTCCACCTCGATGATGGCCTTGGTGGGATCGATCACCCGGAAGTAGATCACGGCATTGACCTTGACCGATACGTTATCGCGGGTGATGACGTCCTGCGGGTCCACATCCAGGGCCACCAGGCGCAGGCTGACCTTGACCATCTTGTCGATGACCGGAATGAGGATGATCAGCCCCGGACCCTTGGCTTTGATGACCCGTCCCAGGCGAAAAATCACCCCGCGTTCGTACTCTTTCAAAATCTTGATCGCCGAAGCGAGAAATAAAACCACCAGTACAACGATAAAAGCGGTTGTGTAGAGTGTCATGAGGCCTCCCAGCGTCTTG
>JASFFM010000440.1:0-3582 GCA_050124295.1 Desulfobacterales bacterium
GCCCGCGGATTTTTTTCCGGCGGTGACCCATCCTCGGGGTTGGCGCCCACCAGGTCGTGATTGCCAATGGTCGGATAAAGGTCGGACGATATTCGGCGGTGCAGTTGCATGTAAGCCTCCCATCGGGGCATGACGACGGAAGGCACCGATTGGAATCCGTCGGTGATCAAATCGCCCCCCGCAATGACCAGGTCGGGTGCATGCCTGTTGATGGCCTGCGCGGCCATTTTGAGTGCGGTTGGGGTTTCCCACTCCTGTCGGGCGTGAACGTCTGTGTAGAAGACGAACCGCAGGGTCCCCTTCTCGGAGCCCCGCGCCGGCCAGGCGAATTTAAACGCGCTGCCCCCCGCGAGCATAGCCAGCCAGGCCGCTGACCGGGATAAAAAATGGCGGCGTGTAACCCTAGGTGACATCTACTTGGCCTCCAGAGCAATGGATTGATCAATATCAACTAATACAACAGGCGCGGCGAATGGCAACCGCCAATAATGCGCCCCTACCCGCGAAGGCGGTCCGAGGTCTGGCAACGGCTTTTAGGGGTCTTTGAAGTGCTTGGCCAATAGAACGAACCCCAAAACCAGCAAGGCGCAAAAAAGGATAACCTGAGTCTCGCTGATCCTGGTAATCAAATGGCGCGAGACAAAGCTTTCGAAGCGTTTGTCATGCCGGAGATGCTTTTGCGCCAAAGTCCGCTTTTCGATCGGCCATTCCGAGTCCGACGATCGGAGCGTATGGGGAAAATACTTCTCCAGGATTTGGTTTTGGCGATAGGCGTCGTTGAGGTTTCCGGCATATTTTTCCCCGTGTGCTTTTTTCTCCATCGCGATTTCGAAGTTGGCATCACGGCTGAAGAGGTGAACCCGCGCTTCGTGAACAAAGGGATCATTGACCGGTGTGTACAGACTGAGAAATGTTTTGTAATCGGATCTGTCGCGGAACCTGTTCAGGATGGCGGCCGCCTCGGCAGCCCGCTCCCGGTCGGCCGCTCGCAACGCATCCGGTGCCAGCCGGGAGCGAAATACGCCGATATCCGGGTCATCGTAGAGAAAGCCATATTCAAGCATGACGCTTTCGTTGACAAGGAGATATTCCAATCCGGGGATACGCTCGGCATACCAGGCAATGCGAGGCGGCGTGTTGAGCAGGTTGGTGCCCAAAATAACCGCCGCCGCAACCAGCAGCCGGCAAAGAAAACGAAGATTGGCCCGGCTGGGACGAGGCGCAAGGAATGCGGGTTTCAGTCCCAGCGCAATGGCGACCTGAACCAGCGCGGCGGCCAGAAAATTAATCCATATGTCCCTGAGGTCCCAAAGCCGTTGGGGAACGAGCCACTGGATGGTTTCATCAATGGTGCCGATGATACCGCAAATGGCCGCCGCGGAAAAAAAAATACTTGCGTCATGCCGTTTGATGGCAAGGGCCCGAAAAACGAGGACGCCCAGCACGCCATACTGAATAAAGTGGATGGATTCTTCCGGACTTTTCCCCCCCAGCAAAAGGGTATACCCGGCAAAGGTTGCGGCCACGAGGGTCAGCCAGAAATAGCTGCCTCTGAAAGTCATGAGCCCGGTTCGGACCGCCCGGTAGACCAGGGTTATCAGGGCCGCGGCGATCGTGACCAGGACCAGGTAGGTAAATAGATCCCGCCCCCAGCGCTCGGCAACCAGGGCGCCTATCATGGGTGCCAGCGGTATGGTCAGAAAGATAAACAGGGACCAGAGACCCACCATCAACCATGCCGACCATTGTTTGCTCCGCGGTGGGTTTTGCAGCACTTGGGCACGCTCCCCTGAATGGTTCGAGAATAAAACGATGCTCAGGCTTCCGATTTGGTGCCTAACCTACTATAGAAATTCATGCCCCTGTGGCAAGGTCAGCATTCCCTTGCCTTGCCATCGGGGAAATGCATGGGCCCTATTCACCGGGGCCGACGGTTGCCAAAAGGCTATTTTACAATTCCAAAACCGCTTCTAGGGCCCCATGGCGGGGTTGCCGTCTTTGGCAAAATGCTCACCCCTCCATTGCCCATGCGGCGCCTTTTGGTCAGGCTGGGCCTCGCCCGTCGTGGGATCCGCGGTTGGCCGAGCGCTTGGATTGATCACCAGCCCCCCGACTTTGCCCCCGACAGGTTTTTATCCTCCATAAACTGTGCTAATCAGTGGTCTAACCTGGATATTTTACTCTGCGGGCAAGCCTGCGGCATCCCTTTCCGGCGTTACCAGGTGCTTGCGGTCGCATGCTTACCGCGGCGCGCCGGAAGGCCTTTTACGGGAGGCCTCAAACGTGTGAAATCGCCCCTGGTGGTGTTCCAAAGCGGCCCTAAGGCCGCGCAGATGGGCTGTCTGCAAGGCCCTTGGGCCCCTTGCCAGGAACCCTGATGGTTGAAAGTGGGTCTCTTCAATCGTCGTTTATACCCTCAAGAGCTTGTCGGGCGCTTGAATCTAACCACCGCCCGGGAAGAACGAATCGATGGCCAACGAAAAGACCATATGTTCCCCATCGCGGATAAGGCGGCACATGCTGCCGGCGGTATTGTTTGTCGCCTTGCTGCTGTTGGTCGGTCATATCCTGATGCCTCTGGTCGCCGAGTACTTTATTTTGCCTCGGGGTTTCGAGGCTCTCGGCATCCGGGATTATGAACTGCCCGTGCGGCGTCTGGATCTTTTCGGGATGGATCTTGGAACCCTGCGTATTGGGCCGCAGACGGCGCCCGGCATTGCCGTGGTCTCCCTTTCGGCCGACTATCATCCCGGCGGACTGCTGCAACGCCGGCTGACCCGCGTAACCCTTGCCGGGGTTCGCATCCTGGTGCGGGCGAAGCCGGAAGGCGGCTTCGAGATTCCCGGACTGCCGGAGATGAAAGCCGGCAACGGGGACGGCCGCAGCGCTCCGCCGCAGGCGCTGCCCTTTGCCGTTGCCGAAATCCAAGTCGAACAGGGTGAGGTCATCCTCCAGCAGGGGGAAAAGCGCCTGCGTCTGCCCTTCGAGGCCTCCATCCGGCCGGACCCGGACATGTCGGTTTGGGAGGGCGTGATCAGGCTAGCCCTGCCCGATCGCTGGACCACGGTTAACGCCCGTGTCGATCTGGCCGCCAACCGGTTGTGGGCGGACTGGGAAGGTGACGGAATCCGCCCGGAGGCCCTGGGGATGCCAGAGGTGCTGGCGGGGCGGTTGACCATGACGGGCAACGCACACGCACGCGGCCGGGTGCAGGGCCGCCTGACCCCCTTTGAGGTCGAAACCCTGGATATGACGGTTGGCCTCAGTCCATGTCGTCTGAATTGGGACGCTATCCGTCTTGATCTTTCAGGAGCGACACCTCATGGGGATATGCAGATGACCATCACACACCAGGCGGCCGGGCACTGGAAAGTCCAATCATCCCCGATTCGGGTTGCGACACCCCGCGGGGAGGGACGGTTCACCCTGGCCGGGGCGGTGGCGTACGGCGACCGGGGCCTGTCCTGGGCGGGCAGCCTGGCCTCCCTGCTCACCCTCGACCCGGCCCGGGACGGTCTGCCGGAGCTGACCCTGCCCCTGAACCTGGAAACAAGCGCCCGCTTTTCGCCGGATGGCCGATGG
>JASFFM010000441.1:0-3570 GCA_050124295.1 Desulfobacterales bacterium
CCGCCCCCTGTGGATCGAATTCCCCGGCGACCTTTACCACCTCGCCGCCCGGGGCAATGCCCAACAGCCCATCTTCTTCGATGATCAAGACCGGCACAACTTTCTTCAGATTCTGGGGAAAACCCTTTCGGACTGCAATGTTAGTTGCAAAGCGATCGCTCTACCTGAAGCCGAAGGCAGTGATCAAGGAGTCCGCCTCGTTGATCGCAAGGTGCTTCGCCCTGCCCTGGCGCAGCTGTTTGCAACATTAAACCGCACCAACAAGTTTCTTCGTAACCGTGCCATGCGCGCCGCGCACTTCGAACATGGCTACCGGCAGAAAGAAATTGCCGACCACCTCGGGCGGCACGATACCACCGTGAGCAATATCCTCAGGAGAGTACGCTAAAATAAAAGACCTGACCCCATATTTCCTGGCTTGGACTGGCGTGCATCATCTGTAAGTAAACTCGACCGATGGTGCCGTCCATCGATGGTCAAAAGAAAAGAGCCGGTCGTGCCCAAAGGCAGCGACCGGCTCTTATTTTCAGAGGACCACGGGCAGCGCCGGAGCCCCCAACCCTGGTTTAGACGACGCCCTGATCCAGCATGGCGTTAACCACCTTCACGAATCCGGCGATGTTGGCGCCCATCATGTAGTTGCCCGGGTGGCCGTATTCCGCCGCCGCGTCCAGGCAGGTGGAGTGAATGCTCTTCATGATGATTTGCAGGCGGTTGTCCACCTCGTCGCGCGGCCAGCTCAGACGCATGCTGTTCTGGGCCATCTCGAGACCGGAGGTGGCCACGCCACCGGCATTGGCCGCCTTGCCGGGGGCATAGAGCAGCTTGTTGTCCAGGAAGACGTCGATGGCTTCCGGCGTGGAGGGCATGTTGGCGCCCTCGGAGATCAGTTTGACACCGTTTTTGACCAGGTTGGCGGCATCCTTGGCGTTGATTTCGTTCTGGGTGGCGCTGGGAAAGGCGCAGTCGGCCTTGTGATCCCAGAGGGGATTTTGATCAAGCGTGCTGTCGGCCTCGACATAGGTGGCCTCGGAGTATTTGTCGATATACTCGCCGATGCGGCCCCGACGCATGTTTTTAAGGCGCATCACGAAATCCAGCTTGCCGCGATCGATCCCCTCTTCGTCATAAATGTAGCCGGAGGAATCCGACAGGGTCATGACCTTACCACCCAGTTCGATGATCTTCTCGGTGGTGTATTGGGCCACATTGCCGGAACCGGACACCAGGCAGAGCTTGCCTTCCAGGCTGTCGTTCTGGGTTTTCAGCATCTCGCGGGCAAAGTAGACCGACCCGTAGCCGGTGGCCTCGGGGCGGATCAGGCTGCCGCCCCAGCCCAGGCTTTTGCCGGTTAGCACGCCGGTAAATTCGTTGCGCAGGCGCTTGTACTGGCCGAAGAGAAATCCGATCTCACGCGCCCCGACGCCGATGTCGCCGGCCGGGATGTCGGTGTTGGGACCGATGTGGCGGGAAAGCTCGGTCATGAAACTCTGGCAGAAACGCATGACTTCGGCATCCGATTTACCTTTGGGATCGAAGTCGGATCCACCTTTGCCGCCGCCCATGGCCAAGGTCGTCAAAGCATTTTTGAACACCTGCTCGAAGGCCAGGAATTTAAGGATGCTCAAATTGACCGACGGGTGAAAACGCAATCCACCTTTGTAGGGTCCGATGGCACTGTTCATCTCGATCCGGAAACCGCGGTTGACGTGCACCTGCCCCTGGTCGTCCATCCAGGGCACCCGAAACAGGATGACCCGCTCCGGCTCGGTAATGCGTTCCATGACAGCCGCTTTGCGATACTCCGGGCTACGGTCCAGAACGGGTTTGACCGACTCGATGACTTCGTAAACGGCCTGGTGAAACTCCCGCTCGCCCGGATCCCGGTTCTTGACCATCTGAAGAATGTCCGTCATGTGTGCCTCCTTTGTAAGGTGATGCCCGGTGGTGCGCATCTTCCTGAAAAAACGGTTCCTAGATGTTTCCGGCGGCGAATGCCACAGAATTTGGTCTGGCTGCAATCAAAGGGCCTTTTGGGGGCCTACCTAACATGATGATGAGCCGCCTTCAAGATCTATTAGCGAGGGCAGTCTAAACGGCCATCCTCAACGACGACGGCGCCTTAAAGAAGAAAAACCTTCGATCGGGTGGAGATGAGGCAGGCACCGCGAGGCACCCGAACAACCCCGGGGGCCGTCGGGGTAAATCGATCTGCCGTGGGGACCGTGCACGAGGGCCCCCGGCAGCATCCCTATAAAGGTGTTCGGCGGCTAGCCGTCGATAATGTTGAGCGCCTCCTCCCGGTAGGCGTTCATGACATAGGGAATGTTTGTCACTTTGGCGCACTCCTCGGACAGGGCGAAGAGATCTTGGCGGCTGATGAAGGGCACTTGCCAGTTTCGGGAGCCGGCCATGATCTGCTGCAGACCAATGCGGATCTTATCCACCGCGCTGAAGATCCCAATGGCCCCCAGGGGCAGGTCATCGACTTCCGAGCCGAGCTTTTCCTTGAGCACTTCATAGTTCATAAAAATTTCTTCCTTGGTGTCACCGAAGCGGGAAACCGTTTTCGGCAAACCGCCGTCTTCGCCCCGCAGCCAGCGCTCGGTGTTTTTCCCGACCATGCCCGGGATCATCAGAGCCCGCCCCATGCAGACCGCCTTGCAATGGGGCGCGCCGAGGGCCAGGGCTTTAAAGACATGGTCTTCCGAAGAAAACCCGCCCGCAAAGGCGACATCCGGCACCGGCCGTCCCTTTTCTTGCAGGCGTTGGCACAGTTCGTAGGCCATGGAATGCAGGTAGATGGCCGGAACACCCCACTCACACATCATGCGCCAGGGGCTCATGCCGGTACCACCCGGGGCGCCATCGATGGTCAGCAAGTCGATGCCGGCATCGGACGACCAGCGGATGGCCATGGCCAGCTCGCGCATGGGATAGGCACCCGTTTTGAGCGTGATCCGCTTGGCACCTAAAGCGCGGATGCGTTCCACTTCCTTCATGAATCCTTCCTGGTCGATAAAGCCCAGGCGGGAATGGCGTTCGAACTGCTTCAGGGGCCCGGCTTTGAACGCCGCCTGAAAGGCCGGCTTTTCAGGATCCGGGGTGACAATGTAACCGCGTTTTTTCAACTCCAGGGCCCGCTTGAGGGAATCGACCTTGATTTCGCCCCCGATGCACTTGGCCCCCTGGCCCCATTTGAGCTCGATGGTTTCAACCCCCAGCTGATCCAGGACATATTCGGCCACCCCGTTGCGGGTGTCTTCCACATTCATCTGCACCAGAATATCCCCGTAGCCGTCATGGTAACGGCGGTAAGTCTCCACCCGCCGCTTCATCTCCGGGGAGCGCTTGACCTGGCCGTTGCCGTTAAATTCCAGTTCCGGATCGATCCCGCAGACGTTCTCGCCGCACACCAGGCTGATGCCGCTGATGGCGGCCCCAACCGCAAAATGCTCCCAGTTCTTGCGGGCGATGTCGGTGCTGCCCAGCGCGCCGGTAAAAATCGGCACCTTCATCTTGATTTTATGGTCGGTCCCGAATTCGGTCTGCGTGTCCACAGCCGGAAAA
>JASFFM010000442.1:0-3569 GCA_050124295.1 Desulfobacterales bacterium
CCGATCATCAGTATCCCCTGCGAAACCGAAAAAGGCCCACTCCACATCGATGTGGGCTTGGCTTCCGCTGCCCGTTGAACAAAAAGGGACCGTGGATTTCATTACGGTGCTTGAAAAACGCCCCCGGTAAAGACCGCCGTAAGATCCATTTCAGTTCACGTAACCGCTGCCGATTGCCGAAAAGGGCAGATCTAGCTGCAGCTCCGGCACCCTTTTGGCAATCCAGGCCGTAAACGTATTGCTGTTAGGCCCCGGGAACATTTTATAGGTTCGCTGCCAAGGGTAATCACGGGCTGCCTTGTCGACCGCATCGATCAGTTCATCGACCCCCGGCCCCATGTGCTTTTGGAGCACCCGGGGTTTGGCGCCATACCAGTGGCGGTCGGGGAGATCCTGGACAATCCTCACCACCGACTGACCCCGATAGCTGCGCCAGCCGACCACATCATAAACGGTATAGGCGCTTTCGCCAGTCCGCTTGGCGGCGATCCAGGTGTGAATCGCAAACCAGCCGCGCCAGCCCCAGGCATCCGCCCCGTAGACATGCAGCACCGCTTCGTGGGTGGTGGCTGGGTCGGGGGCAATGCCCGCCGAATCACGGCTGGCCGTCCGCCAGCTGCGGTCGGAAGAACAGTTGGTAAACAAAAATCCCATCAAGAGCAAAATAACTGTCAGGTTCAAGGTTTTCATGAGAGGTTGCTTGGCCATATCCGGTGCGATGGTGACTCGAAGAAGTATGTGATTCTCCAGGGATCCATGATGCTATCATCAACATTTTTAATATCCTAGTTCCTGGGATCGAATCGTCAAGGTTGGGGCAGCAAATGGTGAGATGGTGTATCGCAGATGGTTCTTTCGGGGATTAGGGATTAGGCTTGCGCGGGTCTGCTGGAAACAGGGAGGTCACGTCGTGCCAAATAGCATCGGTGCCCTGGTGGATGCGATCAATTGGATTCGAGGGCAGATCGCCCCGATCGAAGGCCTCCTGAAGGTCATAGGCGATTTTTTCCAGCGGGCTGTTCCGGTAACCGAACTGCATCAGGCCCACCCCGTAGGCGAGCAGAAAACCATCGATGCCGAGACGGTCCCACTGAACGACATGCACCAGTTCATGGAAAAAGAGGCTTTCGGATTGATGGGGATGACGGACGAAAAAAGAAGGCAAAACGGGGCGTCAGGCGGAGGGTTCGGAGGACAGGTACTTCTTTAGCGCCTGATAGTCGTCCACATAAACATTCTCAAATAGGACGCCGATCTCAAAGCCTTGCGGTTCGGCCTGGGCGCGGCACCAGGCCACCTTGACAACGGCGGTGAAGGGTGCCAGGGCCACGGCATCATCGATAACGGCGACGTAGGAGCTTTTATAGCGCTGCCATCCGGCGAGATTGATCGCGATACTCAATATTTCACCGGTAACGTAGGATTGCGGTACGGCGAAACAGATACCGCCGGCACTGATGTTTTTTCCGACCCCTTCCACCGCGGCATCGTCGGTCATGGGGTAGGCAATTTTTTTGACCGTGACGGAAACGGTTTCCGGGATGCGGTGGAAGCGGCGTTTTTCGGTGTTGGCCTCCGGTGGTGTCATGGCTCTCCCCTCGGTAAAGCGCTAAACAGTATCCAGCGGAATCGACGTGGCCTAATTTAACCCAAAAGTGCTCGAATAGAAAGAGGTGATTGCTTGCGGGTTGATCCGATTATCGGACGGCCCGTGTGCCGAGGGATCCGTGGCGTCTTGATGTGTGCTTGAAAATAACATACAAAGGAACCCTTGTGTCGCCGGCCCGGGGGGGCGTGGCGGCGATTGCTTATTCCCGGATGGAAAAGGATGTTCATGGATCATACGCCGCTGGATCTCACAACCCATATTGCCGGGCTGACCTTGCGCAACCCCGTCATGACCGCTTCGGGTACCTTTGGCTACGGCGGCGAATTCCGTGAATTGGTGGACCTCAGGCGTTTGGGGGCGATCGTCGTCAAGGGCTTGTCGCTTACGCCCTCAGCGGGTAACCCGCCCCCGCGCATCGTCGAGACGCCCTGCGGGATGCTCAACGCCATCGGGTTGGAAAACATCGGTATCGCCGAATTCCGGGCCACCCGTTTGAAGTTTTTACGCAAGTTGGGCAACCCGATCATCGTAAATATTTACGGGCAACGGGAAGAGGATTATGAGGTCCTGGCCGGTATCGTTGACGACGAACCCGACATCGCCGCCATCGAGGTGAATATTTCCTGTCCCAATGTCAAGGCAGGCGGCATCGCTTTTGGCGTCGATCCTACGGCGGCGGCTGCGCTGACCCGTCGCATCCGGGCGCAAACCACCAAGCCGCTGATCTTGAAGCTGTCCCCCAATGTGACCGACATCGTGCCCATTGCCCGGGCGGTCGAATCCGAGGGTGCCGATGCGGTATCCCTCATCAACACCATCACCGGTATGGCCATCGATATCGACACGCGGCGGCCGAAATTGGCCAACGTCACGGGGGGGCTTTCCGGACCGGCCATTCGGCCAGTGGCTGTGCGCATGGTCTGGCAGGTGGCCCAGGCCGTTTCGATTCCGGTGATCGGCATCGGGGGCATCATGACCGGGCGTGACGCGCTGGAGTTTTTGATTGCGGGTGCTACCGCCGTCCAGGTGGGGACGGCCAATTTTGTGAACCCCAAGGCGACCACGGACATCATCGATCAGCTGCGGGCCTTCATGCAACAGCAGGAAATAGGCCAATTGAGCGAGTTGATCGGGAGTCTGCAGGTGGGATAATCATTGCGATGGCCCATCGGACCTGACGCCGGCGGTCAAAATACCCTTTTCTTCCAGCCCCTAAAAGCGACGCTCTGAAGGGGGGAATCCATGGAATTCAAAACGCTTGATGATATTCTGGAATTTGCCATTGCCAAAGAGATCGAGGCCGAGCAGTTTTATCTCCGCCTCTGCGAGGAAGAGACACTCTCGGGCAACCGCAAGATATTTAAGGATTTTGCCAAGGAAGAGCACAAGCATGTCACACTGCTGCAGGAACTTAAAGCGGACGGGTTCGTGGAGGGGGTCGAAGAATACCATTTCAAATGGATCAAGGACATCAAACGCAGCGATTTGGTTTTGGACATCGAATATAAAAAAGGCATGAATTATCGCGATATTCTCATGTTGGCCATCAAACGCGAGGAAAAAGCCCTCAAGCTCTACAATGACCTGCAAGGTCGGGCCGATACCGACGGTAGCAAAATGGTGTTCAAAATTCTCTGCCAGGAGGAAGCCAAGCACAAACTGGCCCTGGAATCCATGTACGACGACCACATGGCCGCGATGGGGGATTAGGCTCCGGCCGAAGTTGTTTTCATAGCCGCCGCCGTTTTCTTTGCCGCGGAAAGGTGATGGCCATTCAACACGGCCATGGTTCCGCGATCATCGGAAGCGACGCGACCACGCTCCGATTTTGGATCTTCTTTGTTTCCTGAATTCCTTCAACAGGATCGTGGTCGGTCTCCAAGCGGATGTCCGTCAAGATTGGATTGCGCTTGGGCTTCGGGAGTCCATATAATTTGGTACCATCGTTCTGTGCGACGAC
>JASFFM010000443.1:0-3563 GCA_050124295.1 Desulfobacterales bacterium
CCTGGTCCTTCTCAGCGGTGTTCTTTCCAGTCTGATCAGTCTGAACATCCTTATTTCGGGAGGCAATCTGTTCGATGCCTATTTCAAGCTGCTGGGGCATCGACCGATAGGGGCTTCCGGGGTTATCGCAGGCCTGATGGGGTTTTTCACGTTTTCAATGGGGGCGGCCGGATTCCCTGCTCCGCCGATCCGCTGGCGCGGGTGGTTGGCCCGGCGGGGATGGGTTGGCACCTCCGTGTTGATCGGTGTTTTTTTGGTCCGGGATTTGGGCGAGCTGGTCTGGGCGGCCTATTACGGGGGACACCTGGCGGGATTTGCGGGCGGCTTGATGCTGGCGCGGGTGTTCAGGCTGCTGGACGACGACGGCACCGGGGACCAGGTGAGCGCTATCCACTGCCGGTGATACCCGTGACAGGCAACGCATCCGCTCGGCGCCATGGGCCTGGTTTGGTGCCTGATCATCGACATTCGTTTGGAAAATTAGCGCCCGTGCTAGCGTGAGCCCATAAATTGCCTGGCAAAGGCAGCGATCACGGCCTTGAACGAATCGGGCAGCCGCAGGTCGATCAGGGATCGGATGGATTCCGGCAGGGGGCCGTAGAAGGCTTCGGCAATACCGCCGGCAATACAGGCCAGGGTATCGCTGTCGCCTCCCAGGGATACGGCATTGCGAACGGCGGATTCATAATCATGGGAATCGAGGAAACAGACCAGCGCTTCGGGAACGGTATCCTGGCAGGCAATGCGGAAATCGTAATCCGGCCGGATGGTGTCCACGCTACGATCCAGATCGTAACCGAAGCGCGACTGAATCGCCAGGCGGATGGCCTCTTTGTGCTTGCCCTGCTTTGCCAGGTGGATTGCCAGGGCGGTTGCCTGGGCGCCTCGTATGCCTTCCGGATGGTCGTGGGTGACGACGGCACTTTTGCGGGCTTCTGAGAGGACCGTTTCCTCATCGTCGAAGGCCCATCCGACGGGGCTCACCCGCATGGCCGAGCCATTCCCCCAGCTGTGATAGGGCGGGGCGGCATGCTGTCGAAACCATCGCTGAAAAGATCCGCCGTAGCCGCGGTGTGGGTGGGCCCGTGCCATGGTTCGATAGGCTGTGCCGTAGTCGATTCTGTTGATCAGGGCATATGCCGTGGCGACGGTCAGCACGGTGTCGTCGGTAAAGGTGGACTGGTCCGAAAGGAGCGGGAAGTCGGTGGTCTTGATGGGGCGGGATTCATAGGGGGATCCGATGATATCGCCGGCGATGGCTCCGAACATTAGCGCAGACTCCTAATGGATGGGATCGATGGTTTGGATTTCCGTGCCAAAAGCCCTAAGGCAATTTAACGTTTTTTACCCCTCGAAAATCAATGAAAATCTTGTCGACGTTCTTCCCAAGTCTTACCGCCATGCGCGTTGGCCGCAAGGCCGCCGATCTTCGGGTCCATAACAATCGATCCGATCGCTCTTCTTGACCGAAATAGGCCGCTGTTTCATCGATCCTGGAATCGCCTTCGTCGAACCTCGGCCGGAGATGCCATTCGAGGTCCATATTGATATGGCCCTCGAATCCTTAAGTCCTTATCCCCGCAAATGGCCATGTACCGTCAACGCTTATGGCGCCGAGCGGGCTGTGGTGCGGGGCGCAAAATGTTAGCGGACGGCCTGGTAGCGGGTAAAAAATGAATGGCGCGCCGCCAGGCGGCATTTTCCCGCCCAAGCGTTCAATTGGCGTGATCCGTCTATATTTTGGCATCATCGGTCGAGCGGTTTTGGTCTCCAAGCCGTAATTTACACCCAGACCGAGGCCGCCCCCGCGGGGATTTGGATAGAGGAGCAAATCCCCTCGGCCCCGGGGTCGACCGGGCGGTATTCAAGCAGTAATTGCCCTTGCGGTTATAGCCTCAGAAAGGGAGAGGTACGGCAACGGCAGTCTGGACGGCGGATCACTGGCAGCCGACCCGGCGCGCATCACGGCGTTGCCGAGGGTAATGCTTCCCTGGGGAGGGCTTCGGCTTTGCGCAGTGCACTGGGGGTCTGGCCGGTCCAGCGCTTAAAGGCTCTGGAAAAGGCGCTATGTTCGGAAAATCCGAGCAGGAAGGCGACTTCGGTCAGATCCAGCTGGTTGTCGCGGATATACTGGCGGGCCAGATCCTCGCGGGTCTGATCCAGCAGTTTGCGGAAAGAGGTGCCGGCCTGCTGCAATTTGCGCTGCAAGCTGCGGACACTCATGGAGAGCGCCCGGGCGATTTTTTCATCGGAGATGTGACCGGAGGGTAACCGCTCGATGACCGCGGCCTGGGTGCGGTGAACGATGTCGGCCTGATTCAATTCGGCCAGATAGCGGATCATCACCCGGTCGTTGATTTCCGCCAAATGGGGGTTGCCGCCGGGGAGTCGCTTGTGGGCATCTTCCTGTTTCAGCACCAGTTCGTCGTGCCCGGCGGAAAAGTAAACCGGACATTTGAAGACGGCGAAATACCTTTCACCGCAGCTGGGTTCCGGATGGATAAATCGTACCGCCACCGGCTTGAGATTGGGCCCGAAGTTCAAGCGGCACATGTCAACCAATATCGCCATGGCAAGATCCATGCGGGCCGGTTGCTGCAGAGAATCCGAAAGGGTCAGCGACAACCCTTCCGGCGTTTCTTGCAAGCGGATGTCGGTGGCTTGTGAAAGGATATGAATATAGCGCTCCAGCCGGCGTAAGGCCTGGTGCAGGGTGCTACTGGCCAGCCAGGCATAACCCAGAGCGTTGAAATGGGAAGGGTGCCAGAATTCGGCGGCGCGCAGACCGAAACAGGGATCATTGACGATCCGGGTCGCGGCGGCCCACAGGCGATCAACCGTTTTATGGGCAATACGGGCCCCCTGAGTGAGCAGCATATCGTGGGTCAGTCCCACTTGGCCGAATACGGACTGCGGGTCATGTCCGTAGGTGGCGATGATTTTCCAGAGAATTTCTTTGGGTGACAGAAGGTAAGTGGCCGTCATTGATTCA
Source organism: Desulfobacterales bacterium (assembly GCA_050124295.1). Taxonomy (GTDB): domain Bacteria; phylum Desulfobacterota; class Desulfobacteria; order Desulfobacterales; family UBA5852; genus JABZFP01. The sequence goes on from JASFFM010000443.1 coordinate 2,993, forward strand.
TCCCCCGTTAGCAGGACGGATGCCCCAGGCGGGCCATGGCCCGCCTTGCAAATGTCAATGCTTCTTGGATCAAGGAACTGGCGTGAAATGTCAAGCAAAATTTGAGGCCTTGGTTTGCGCCGGTATCATGATCTTTAAACCCATGCCGGTATGAATTCTGGCCGGAGGTTCATGGCGATGGACAACGATAATCTGTTTTTTAATCTTGCGGTAACCCTAACGGTCGGCGCCATTACGTTGGTCCTCTGGACGCTGCTTCATGTATGATCGGAAAGGGGACCTAGACCACGCACTCGGCCAGACCTATTCTTTATGTCGGATGATTCCAGACGGGCGCCCCTTTCCGCGGAACGCTCGTCTCGCCCGGCGTCGTCTTCGCGGATTCACGCGCCCGGATATGTCACGCGTTGGAGGCCTCCCGTACAAGGCTTTCCGGAGCGCGGCGGTGGGCATGCGGCGGCCAGCGCCTGATCACGCCGACAGGGATGCCGCAGGCTTGCCCGCCGGGTGAACATGGTATGCGCTGCCTCATGCAATCCGCCCCTCACCAAGGTCTGCCGGACACATTCAG
>JASFFM010000444.1:0-3561 GCA_050124295.1 Desulfobacterales bacterium
ACCAGCCCCAGGGCGGCCTTGGATATGGACGCGTGGTTATCGAGCGCCAAGCGAGGTCAGGACTTTTGACCGTCTTGCCAAGCGATTGCCCTGATTCTGCAACCCAAGCGTGCGGGGGTAGGTTTTGGCAACGCCTCGAACTTGCTTTCGGATCCTGGAATCCTTGAATTCTTGACCCCTGTCATAACCGACTTCATGTGCGGAGGAAAAAATGACCGGTTTGATGCAGTATACGGCGTCGCTGACGGTTTCATTGGGCACCGGCCCGGATATTCTCGACATTACTGGCGAGTTGAATCGCATGGCCCGTGAGGCTGGGATCCGGGAGGGGGTCTTGGCGGCCGCGGTGATCGGCTCCACGGGCTCCCTGACCACCATCGAATACGAGCCCGGCGTGGTCGCTGATTTAAAAGATGCCATCGAACGGCTGGCGCCCAGAGGCATGGTTTACGCCCACGAGGAGGCCTGGCATGACGGCAACGGGCACAGCCATGTGCAGGCCGCCTTGCTGGGGCCGTCCCTGCATCTGCCGGTGCGGGAGGGTCGTCTGCGGCTGGGGACCTGGCAGCAGGTGGTGGTGATCAACCACGACAACCGTCCCCGTCGCCGTCCCATCGAAGTGACGGTTACCGGCGCCGCCTGACGATCGCCTGAGGGCCTGTTAGATCGCTCCCCGGGCGATTTCGGCGTGTCTGTCAAGCCAAGCGAGACCCATCTTGAGACGCCGATGATGGTGGGCTGGTCATCGTATCGACAACGGGGCCAACGCCGTTGCCCATTATCATCGTTGGAAGGTCCTTGCGCCCGAACATATCCTGAAAATGATGGTGCCCGTTTGTTGGCTTGAACCGGTCCTGTGTCTTGACGGCAGGTTACGCTAAATGTGTCCGCGACCCCTTGGTGAGGCGCGGATTGCCGAGCCCAACGCATACCCTTTCAACCCGGCGGGCGTATCCGGGGCATCCCTTTGCGGCCTTTTCAGGCGCTTGCCTTAGCATGCCTGCCGCGGCGCGCCGGAAGGCCTTGTACGGAATGCCTTCAACGCGTGGAATAATCGGGTTAGGCTTTCTCATCGGGCAAGAAGCAATCCATCGTATCGTCCTTTCTCCGGGATCGCTCTCGCCGGCATATCCACCCGACCACAGAAAGACATGCAAAGCCTGCACTCGGATTTTTTCGACGATCACCGTCGCAACGACGTCGTTCGATGGGCCGGACCTTCTTCTTAGGGGGAGAATCGATGCTCTTTTCCATGTCATTCACCATGCGGTTCTCGGGTGGGTGATGACTGCAGAAATCCTCGGGCGCAGCCATCAAAAATCGATCAGCCGTTTAGCTTGAGGTGGAATGGTCTTGTCGAAGGGAGAACGTTGTTCAGCAGGCCGATGGAAAGCTTCATTTTTAGCCAAACAGCTTAATAGATAGAATTTGCATTTTCAGACAGGTTGTCAATTTTGAGGTCCGGGGTTTTTTTCTCTGCCGGGCCCCCGGCCTTGGCCTAAGAAAGAACCTGAGGTTTGGCGACCAGGCACGGGTTTGGCGGTTGATCGGTTTTGCGAAGACGAGGTTCCTGCTATTTCAGCCCTAAGACCACACGCCCGGGGGCGATGCCCTCGGCGGCCGCGGGTGCCAGGGAATTCTCCGGTTTGACCAGGAAGACCCGCTCGGCTTCCACCTGTTCGCTGTCCAGAATGTAATCCTTGATAGCCAGCGCCCGGGCGTAGGCCAGCTCTTCCAGATCGGCCCGGCTCACTTCGATATGCTCGCGGATCAGCGCTTCGGCCTCGGCCGGGGGCAGAGTTTTCTCCATGCCGATAAAGTTGGTCTGTTTTTCAAAGGTCTCCGCCTCATAGGCGGCCTGCAGGAGTTCTTCGTATTCTTCCGGTGCGATGACAATGTCTTCCAGCGGTACGTCGGCCTGTCCTTCGTCCGCTAACTGCAACACTTTCTGGCTCTGCAACTTGCGCTGGAAAAGGATATCGGCATACGCCGACGTGTCGCTGGCAGGATCGGCGTACCCCGAAATTTCCAGCCTGAGCGACGGACGCTCGTAGAGGATTTTGATCAGGGCCTCCAGTTTTTCGGTGGTGGCCGGGGTCAGGCGGGCGCGGCCGGGTTCGAAGGCCAGCTGATCCATATCCTCGCCCGCGAACATGCTGCCCAGCAGCGCGAAGGGCGAGGTGACCGCTTTGGCGATCAGATTGACAAAGGCTTGCAGGACAATGCCGGCGATGGAGAACTCGGGATCGTCCATGTCGCCGGAAACCGGCAGGTCGATATGGATTTCACCGCTCCGGTCCTTGAGCAGCGCCACCGCCAGATCGACGGGCAGGTTCATATCGTCGGGACTGTCGACGTCCTGACCGAAATTGAACTGATCGATCATAATATTATGATCGGCCTTCAAGGCACGGTTTTCGATGTGGTAGGCGGTTTTGAGGGACAGTTTGCCCTGGCTGATGGTCCGGCCCACATAGCGACCGGAATAGGGGCTGGCCGCGGTGAGATCCATTTGCTGGAAATCGAACGCCAGATCGGCATACATCTCTTCGCCCAGCGGGTTGATTTCACCGGTGATCGATACCGGGGCGTGGCCGTCGACCCGACCCTTGATATCGACCTTGGCCGGTTCGGCCGCTTCCGTGGACAAGCCGGTGATGCGGCTTTCGACCGATTCGATGTCCGCTTGGAAACCGGGCTTGAAACTGCGGTCGGCAAAGATGATCTTTCCGCCCTGGCCCCGGATCGATCCAATTTTGATCGGCACCGGCGGGGTGCTTTGCGGCGCGCTGTCGGTGGCGGACGCCCCCGCTCCGTTGTCGTCACGGCCCGCGCCTTCCGCGGTTTCTTCCCCTGTGAGCACGGTCGCCATGGCCAGGTTGAGCTGGCCGTTTTCGTCGATCAGCAACCGACTGAAGGGTTGCCTTACGTTGATTTCCTGGATCGTCAAATAGGTGGGGTCGACACCGATGTCCAGGCCGGTGAGTTCCAATGACTTCCAGGTCACAAAGGGTCGGGCCCGCTGGCGGTCCAGGGTTTTGAAGTTATCGATGGCGGCTTGTCCCTGGTATACGACCGCCGGCGCCCCGGTGTCGCTGGTTTTCAGATTGATAGCGCCGCTGATGGACAGATCGCCATCGGCCAGCACCACACCGATATAGGGTTTGATGAAAGGGTAGAAACCGGCCAGGTCGAGCTGCTCCAGGGTCAGTTGAAGGTCGGCTTTTAATGGCTCCAAGACCAAAGCCGTGCGTGTATCCAGGCGTCCTGATGCGTTGATGCGGCAGTTCAGGGAGATGGTCGTTTCGGCCCGGGGGCGCGTGGAAAAATCGACGACGCCCAGATTGATTTCGTCAACCGTGACGGCGACCGGGTCGTTCGGCACCAGGTTGATCCCTTTGACGGTGTAACCCGCCAAATCGATTTGCTGCACGTCGACCTGCCAGGGATCACCCGGCTTCTCGGGGGGCGGGTCGAGGCTTTCGGCGGGCGGCCGAAAGATATCCAGATTCAGTTGCCCGTCGGCCAGGCGCCGGATTTCGAATATCCCCTCGCGCCCTG
>JASFFM010000445.1:0-3545 GCA_050124295.1 Desulfobacterales bacterium
AAGGCGCATGGTATGGCCACGGCGACCGGCAAAACCTGTTGGCCGGAAAAAGATTGTCCAAAGGCGATACGGTGCCCGTATCGATCCGCACGGCCGCTGGCAACCGTGGCGGAGGGTACGCCAAGCATTCCTTTTCTGGCCGCTGCCTAAAAAGGGCGTCGCCCTCCGGCGGCAGGGTGCTGGAAGCCATCAAACCGCCTCGGGCGTGGATGTCAGGCACCATGCCGGCTATCTGACCCACCAGCATCGTCGCCCGGACGCTATCGAAGCCTTCTTCAAGGTCGTCTACCGGGAGCGGGTCAACGAACGCTTCGCGGGTGCCGGTGGACATGAAATGGGGATGCCGCGGTCCGGTATCCACCAGAGGTCTTATCCCTGGAAAATTGTCGGAAAAAAGCGGTAGCCGAGCGCCTCGTACCTTTGCAAAGGCCATTCGCTTGGGCTTGCCATAAGGATGGCCCCAGCTTTCCGGCTTGGCCGTCGATGGGATAGGCCCTGGGGTTGCGCCGATAGCGGAAGCGATAGGGCACCGTGCTTGTGGGGTAGGAAATTGATGGACCCCATTGCCAAAAGCATTTATAGGTGGTGTTATCACGCCCCGATGGCAGGCAACGTTGCTTTCCAGGACAAATTGGCAGCGATCCTTCAGCAAAGGAAAACGCGCCTGGAAAAATCTTGACGACCCTCGTTGGGGCCGGGGGGTATGCATGACGATCCGAAGCGGGAAGATGGCCAAAACCCCGGCGAGCCTGATCAATCGGATCGTTATCATGGCCGTCCCGGCGGCCGGGCCGGCAGGGGCCCTCTAACCGACAGAAACGGCAAGGCATGCGACGATGATAGCGAAAGATCCGATGTCAATATGCAGATCGCCGAAGAGATCTTAGGCGGTTACCAGTGCAAAATGTCAGATCCAAAAGTTTTTGCCCCTGCCTCAGGGCGCCTTCGTTAGATAATCTGAACAATCGTTTGTTTTTTTGTATACAGCGTCAGGCCATATGACCTCTCAAATCATCATCCTGATCCTGTCCGGCATGCTTGTTCTGGCCGGTCTTCTGGGCCTTGTGCTGCCCGCCTTCCCCGGGGGGATTGTCCTTTTTGGGGGGCTTCTGCTGGCCGCCTGGGCAGAGCAATTCGCCCACGTCGGCATTGGCACCCTGACGACCCTGGGCGTTATGACGTTGTTGATCTACGCCATCGATTTCATCGCCGGCGCCCTGGGCGCCAGTCGATTCGGGGCCTCCCCGCGGGCCATGATCGGTGCTTCGGTCGGTGCCGTCGGGGGCCTTTTTTTCGGGATCCCCGGCATTCTCTTGGGTCCTTTTATCGGCGCTGTGCTGGGCGAATTGTCGGTTCAGCGCAACCTGATCGCCGCCGGCAAGGCCGGGATCGGCACCACCATCGGTCTGGCGCTGGGCGTGGCCGCCAAACTGGCCCTGGCCTTGTCCATGATCGGCCTGTTTGCCGTCGTGCGCTTCTTCTAAGATCCCCTCTGCGGGCGAAACGCTGTGCATCCAAGCACAAGCGCCCTCATCGCCGTTGCTCCCGCGAAGCGCTTGGAAAGAGGTGCCCAAACCTGTCTAATTGCTTGGCGCCTTTCCGTCACGGCCTGTACAAGCGTTTGACATTTTCTGCCCCGGGCAGATTTCATCAAAACCAGCGCTCTTTTTTTCTGACACAAATCCGATATGTTATGTCTCAATATGGTATTCCTTGAAACAGGCCACACCTGGCATGTTTTCTGCGTATCGGATATCGTGGGGGAGAGCGACACCTTGCGACCCGCATGCGCGACCCACAGGGCATGCGATCCGGTATCGATCCCGGAACCAACCGCCCGCTTCAACACGTTTTTTCAAAATCCGTAGCGCGTTATCCGTTTCGTCACCAGGCACCCTTGGCGTCAAAGGAGGCACGACATGGACACCGAATTTCACTATTACATCACGGGCATCATTGCCCATGCCGCCGGTTTTACCCAGAAGGAGGCCCGCATTATCGCGGCGGCATCGGAGTTCACCGACGAGAATGACAACCAGATCAAGGTCCGGGACCGTCGCACGGACGAAGAATACGAAAACTACATTTCCCAGACCATGAACATTCTCAAACCCAAGCGTAAGCTGATGCGCATTTACCCGATTTTTCATTTTATCCCGGGAGAACCCGATTCACCCGCCAGCCGCCGACGCGATGGCAAAATGCATCGCCTCAACACCACGCCGGCCAACCAGGTGGCCAGCGAACTGCTGGATGAAGCCCTCCAGAGCAGCGGAGAGACCCGCCTGCACCGCATCGGTATCGCCACGCATGCCTTTGCCGACACCTGGGCCCATCAGAATTTTGTCGGCTGGTACGATTACTTCAACAATATCGCCCTGGATCCAAAACCCGACATCGGTCATGCCGATGCCGAGCATCATCCTGACTGGGTGGCCCATCGCTGGGACGACGACCGGCTGGTTGATGGCGAAATCGACAACACCATTCGCTTCCTGGAAGCGGCGGAAGCCATCTATGCCCATTATCGGCATCACCTCAAGACCCGCCGCAAGCCGGCCAAACAATCCTGGCCGGATTTGCGGGCGGATCTGGAAGCGCTCATGCAGCGATCCTTCTCGGGTGGCTTCAACTGCTACACGAAGGAGCGCAGACAAAACTACCGGACGCTGGCCGGCTGGTTGCAAACCTATGATAAGGACCGGTGGCAGGACGCGGCGATTGAAAAAAGTATTGCGGAGCTGCTTTGTGAGGGCTGTTGGTATGTATGGCGCGAGGATGTGCGCAAGGAAGATACCGAGTGGTACCGCTTTCAGGAAGCCGTCAAGGACCATCAGTCCCTTGCCATGAATAAGCTCAGGCCCATTTTCGAGTTGATGGGAGCAGATCTGCACAAACATTGAGACAATGATGCTATCGATGGAGCAGGCGATGATGGCCTCCTTCCCGCATCGAGGACCATCTTCTGGCGGCCGCCGATCCCCCGGGGCCGCCTCTTAGCGCCTACCATCCGGGTGCAGGGGAGGACAATTACGGGGGCCCGGGCTGGTTGGTGCACCATTTGCCGACCTGAGCCGAAACCGCCCGGCCTGGCCATTGGCCGGACGTCAATATGTTTCTGTTGCCGGCCGCCACCATCGAACAGAAGGGATCCCATGACCATCAGGAAAATCATCTCCTACGGAACCCCGGGCGCTGAATCGGCCGCCCGGGACGTTGCCACCCGCCTCAAGATTCCCTATGAAGACGGCCTGCGCGGCAGCACGAAAACCCAGCCTGAACGCCGCGTGGATCATCCCAGCCCCCCCGACGGCATACATCCTATCAAGGAAATCAGACGGCGGGCCAATCACATGCCTTCCAGAGGAACCCTGATCTTTACCTTTGGCCCCCTCAGCGACGATCTCGATGACATCCAAACCGATTCCCTGCGATCCAGCTATCCTTGCCTGGGGATCGACTTCGAAAAAATCCCGCCCTTGAACGCCGCTTTCCAGATCGATCGATGGGCCCGCCGCAGGTCGATTCAAGCATTGGTCGTGACG
>JASFFM010000446.1:0-3532 GCA_050124295.1 Desulfobacterales bacterium
CGCGCGAGGATGCCCTGGAAATTACCGTGCACCATGCCAGCCTCGACCAACTTAGATTTGACGTCCAGCGCTGCCGCTACGCCGAAATATACGATCGCCTGGGCATTCGCGAAATGGGTGTCCACCTTTCCTGCGGCCGCGATGCCGCTTTTGCCCGGGGTTTCAACACCGCTATCCGCATGAAGCGGCGTCAGACGATCATGGAGGGGGCGCCGCACTGCGATTTTTGCTTTTTCTGAAAGCGTCCCCCTGACGAACGGGGTTTTGACGATTTTACCGAAAGGAGGACCTTAATCATGAATCGTTTTTTCAAGGTTCTGCTGCATCTCTTCATCTTTGCCGTGGGCCTTCCGGCTTTGGCGTTTAGCAACTTCTGGGATTGGGAACCGCTGCGGGGAATGGTTCTGCCGTTCGTGGCCACCGCTTTTCTGATTTACCTGCAGTTGTTCATTCTGCTGGGTGGTTACCGGGTCTTTCAATCGTCTTCATCGTAAAGGGGGACCAATGACGGACCATAACCTATTGGAAATCTTCTCGGACTACGTCTGACCCTGGTGCTATTTCATTACCGGGCGTATTGAAAGACTGCAGCAGGCTTATGACATTCACATACGCTGGACCGCTTTTCCGCTTCATCCGGAAACACCTGATGAGGGCCGGACCCTTGAGGACCTCTTTGCCGGCCGACCCGTCAATATTCCGGAAATGCTGGCCCACCTCAAGCAAGCAGCGGCCAAACTCGATCTGCCCTTCGGCGACCGATCCATGACGTTCAACAGCCGGCGGGCCCAGGAGCTGGCTAAATGGGCCGAAGATTCCGGCAAAGGGGAGGTTTTTCATCGGGCGGTCTTTCAGGCCTATTTTGGCGATGGGCGCAACATTGCCCGCACCGCGGTGCTGACAGCGATCGCCGCGGATGTGGGTCTCGACCCGGATGGCGCCCGAGCTGTAATGCGCAACGGGTCCTACCGGGAAACAGTGGATCGGGACTGGCAGCGGTCCCGCCAGTTGGGCATCACGGCTGTGCCGACCTTTGTGATGAACGGCCGGCATCTTGTCGGTGCCCAGACCTACCGGGATCTCACCCGCCTGGTTGAAACGGGGGACTCGAAAATCCGTCCTTTGGACGGCTAGAACAACTTGAGCTGAATCTGCTGGGGCCCAGGATTCTTCGCCACCCGGGGGGCATGGTGTTTCAATAGCTTTGGGGCAATGTCGCCTACAAAGGGGGATATAACCCGGATCTCCTGCCGACCGAAAATCCGCCGTTTTCGCGCCCAGGTCAAATAGAGCTGCTCCCGGGCACGGGTCAGGGCCACATAGAAAAGGCGCCGCTCCTCGTCCAGGTCTTCAGGCAGCCGCCCGTTTTGCCGCAGGGGAATCAGCCCATCCTCACAACCCACCACGAATACCACCGGAAACTCCAACCCCTTGGCCGCATGCATGGTCGTCAGGGTCACCTTCTCAACGCGCGCCTGCAGCATATCCGCGTCAGTATGCAGGGCGATCGTCGCCAGGAAGCGTTCCCGATCACCGTGGCAGCCCCTGGCATACGTCAGGAGGCGCTCCACGGCATGGCGGTTACCGTGGGCGTCATCGGGGGCCCGTTCGGACCGGTCGGCCAGAAAGCCGATCTGCTCATCCAAGGTAAGGGTTTCCAGGCCGGCCATCAGCTGGCGCCAATCGCTCAGGGCCTCACCGAGCCGACGGCGCCTTGAGTGGCTGAGATGTTTCAATTGGGATGGATCGGTCTCATCCAGAAGCTGGCGGGGGGTCAGCCCCAGGGCATCCATATGATCCAGCATGCTCATGACCGTTTCCTTGTCCGGAGACGGCTCTAAGATACCGGCCATGCGATTGATGTCGCCGGGTGTTGCCGTATGGGCTGCCACGCGCAGCAGGGCCAGGATCGCGGACGTAAGCGGCTGTTCATGGTACCGGCGCCGACTGGCCACCTGGTAGGGAATACCGGCCTTGTCAAAAACGGAAGCCAGCATATCCGCCTGGGCCGCGGTGCGATAGAGCACCGCAAAATCAGCAAAACTGCTGTCATGTTCGGCGGAAGCATCCACTTTGCCGGCATCGATGGCCAGAAAACCCGCACCGCCGACCGCCCTTTCAATCGTCTGACCCACCGCCACGGCCTCGGCCTTTGCAGAGGGCAGCTCCACCACCGCCACCTGAGGTGCCCCCTGCAGGCGGGAATAAAGCCTGGAACCCAGTACGCCGATCCCTGATGCCTGCGTTTCCCGCTGGCGGATCACCTGCCAGGATGCCTCCAGAATCGTTTCGACGGAACGGTAGTTGCGGGTAAGATGCATCACCGCAGCGCTGGGATAGTCTTCGACAAAACGATTGAAAAAGGCCACATCCGAACCCCGGAAACCGTAAATTGCCTGGTCCGGATCACCGATCACACAAAGATTGCCCTCGGGCGGCACCAGTTCGCGTATCAGGCGGTACTGGCCGTAATTCAGGTCCTGATATTCGTCCACAAACACGTAGCGGAAACGCTTGCGGCATTTGTCGCGAAAAGCCGGATCGGTTGCCAGCTGTTTCGCCACCATGAAAATCAGATCCTCGAAATCCAGTAACTGCCGGTCTTCAAGCAGCTTCTGGTAGGCTCTGTAAGCACGGGAAAACTGACTGGGGGAAGCGTCCGGCGCCACCGCTTCGACATCATCGTGGGGACCCTGCAGCTGCTGTTTGGCATCCACGATGCGTTTAAGGATGGCTTTGGGTTTTAGGGTGACCGCATGCCCCTCACCCGCCAGGCGGCGCAGAACGCGGGCTAACATGAGCAGGCGTTCCTCATTGTCAAGGATGCGAAATGAGGGTTCCCTGGGGTCATCCCGGAGCAACCGCCAGCACAGCCCATGGAAGGTCGCGGTCAAAGGAAGCATCGCCGCATCGTCCAGCAGATGTATCAGCCGGGTACGCATTTCCTCGGCTGCTTTTTCGGTGAAGGTCACCGCCAGAATGTCTTCGGATGGTATACCCCGCTCCTGGATCAGATGGGCGATGCGCCGGGTGAGGGTATAGGTTTTGCCGGTACCCGGACCGGCCACGATCAGAAGAGGGCCCTTGGCGTAATCGATGGCCTGCTGCTGATCAGGGTTGGCTCCCGCCATTGCCGGGGTGCCGGCATCTTCAGCGGCCGCTGGATTAACCGCCTCCCTGGGCGCGGCGGACCGATCGTTTTTTTTTTTACCCTTGCCACGGCGACTGGTTGCCGAGCCTTGCAAGCGCGCACTGTCGGCCACTGCAAAAAGCCGCCGCTGCCCCAGCAGTTCCCGCTTTTCGGCGTCGCTGAAAATCCGGATGCGGCCGAATTCGCCGTCGTAGCCGGCCTGAATATCCAGCTTGCCGTCCCGCATCCGTCGTATTGCTTCACCCAGCAAGGGTATGCCGATCACATCGATCTGTTCCGGGGGGGATTCACGTAATATGAGCAGCTCGTTGCCCAGGGATTCGAGCGCCCAGGCGTAGGCCCTGGCGACCGCCTTGGTGTTCACGCCCACCTGCAGCACTT
>JASFFM010000447.1:0-3490 GCA_050124295.1 Desulfobacterales bacterium
CCCGTAACCCCAATCCACCCCTTGGGGGCGGTCCCGGTGACTTGTTAGATGGGCATCTTGGGGCCCCGGGCGGTGTTCTCACTCCCTGCCGGTCCTCGACGTGGCGAGGGCTACGCCTGCGGCTATTCGTCACCTTCGGTTCGAGCGGCCACTTAAGGGGTCCGCTTTCGCTGCCTTTTTAGGTTCGTACATCCCAAGCAACGCGGCATGCCGCGCGGTCATCTTGCCGGGTGGCATTTTACGTTTCGGGGATCGCAAACCGATGGGTCCGTGTGACGGGGGCGTCTTCTGCGGGCTAGCCCGAACATTTCGTGAACATCATTCGGCCCATTTGTTTGCATGCATTAGTTCCCAGTCGTAACGGAAGCTTGCGGCACTTGCGTCCGGTAACCCATGGTGTGCGGCGAACGTCCGAGCGTAGCGCATACCCTTTGCACCCCGCGGGCAGGCCCGCAGCATCCCTTTCGGCCTTGTCAGGCGCTTGCGGTGGCCTGCCTCGCGCGGCGCCCCGCAAGGCCTTGTACGGGAGGCCTCCAACGCGTGACATATCCGGGCTATTCCGTGAGATCCGGATCCGGCAGGCGGATGATCCGGTCGCAGTCTTGAATCAGGCGTTCGGTGAGGCGGCGCTCCTGCCGGGACAGGTCGTAGTCCGGGAAACTGTGGCCGTAGTAGGCATTGATCAGGACGGTTGCGGCCGTTTGGATGGTCGCCAGCAGGCGCTCATAACGCCCCGCCTGCAGGTAGAGCGTTACGTCGTTGATTACGAGAATCGAACCGGCGGCGCGGTGGGCATCCTCGAAAAGCATTTCGATGGCCTGGGCATTGGCGCGTGCCAGGGCATTGGCGCCGGTTGCATGGCGGGCGGTCAGGCGCGGTGGCACGATGGCGGTGGTCAGATAAAGCCCGTCAAATCCAGCCGGCCGGTTGAGCCGGCCGCCGATGCCGTCCTTCGACTCCGGTGCCAGATCCAACAGGACGATATCTGGCCCGCGCCCCTGGGCGGTCCAGCGTTTCAGCACCTGCTCGGTAAGCCGGGTCTTGCCGGTGTTGACATCACCGATGATGAGGGTGCGCCGATGGTCATATTGAATGGTGTCGTTTCCGCTTGCGATCATTCGAAGTACGCTCGTGTTGTTTTCAGCGTGTAAAATAGCGCAGCATGACGAAGGTGATCGCCCATCCCGCGAGGATGACCAGCCAATCCAGCAGACCCATGCGGTACACGTGGCGAAAGGTCCGGCCGGAACGTCCAAAGCCCCGGGCCTCCATGGCTTCGGCCAGGCTCTCGGCCATTTGAAAGGACTGAATCAACAACGGCAATAACAGGGCCGGGTAATTGCGCAGGGCCCTCCAACCCGGTTGGAGCACAATTCCCCGGGCCTGCTGGGCTTCCACCACCGCCCGTGCACGGCGCCCCAGCACCGGTGCAAACTGCATGGCGGCGGTCAAGACAAAGGCCACCGGATAGGGCAGACCGGCGTGGACCAGGCTGTTGCCGAGATCTTCGGGGGCGGTACTCGCAAAAAAAACAAAAAATACCGTCGTGATCGCCAGCAGCCCCATGGCCGCCGCCTGTCCGGTGGCGCGATCAAACGACCACCAGCTGACCGCACCGAAGAAGAGGGCCATGGGAACCAGCATGGCCAGCCAGCGCAGATAGGTTTTGAATTGCCCCATGACGATCGTTGCGGCCACGAGCAGCATCCATTCGGCCAGCAGCCATGCCGGCCTGCGCGTGAGGGCGATCAGGGTGGCATAGGCCAGGGCCAGCAGCAGTTTGCTCCGCGGGTCAAGCATGGGCGCCATCCCTTTGCCATTGATGTTGCAGGCGAAAGCGGTCGGTCACTTCCAGACCGGCCCGGGCCATCAGATCGGCATCGGCCATCACCTGGTTCGGGCGGGCATCGGCCAGCAGGCGGCCCTCCGCCAGCAGCAACCAGCGGGGAGCCGTGCGTTCGGCGAAGGTCAGATCATGGGTCACAATCACGATGGCCTGTCCCCGGGCCTGCATCTGGTTCAGCAGGCTGCGCAGGTTGCCCCGGAATTCAAAATCCTGGCCCGCGGTGGGCTCGTCCAGGGCCAGCACCGCCGGACGGGGGGCCAGGGCCGAGGCAAAGGCCACGCGCTTCTTTTCGCCGCCACTGAGGCGATAGGGCGCATGCGCGCGGCAGGATTGGAGATGAAAAATCGCCAGCAGTTCTTCGATCCAGGCCGGGTCGAGGTTGTCCAGGGCTTGCGGGCCCACCCGGATTTCTTCCTCGACCGTGAACCGGAAGAACTGGTTGTCCGGGTTTTGAAAAGCCAGGCCGATCTCCCGGGCCAGTTCACTGACCGGTGTGCGGGCAATGTCATCTCCGTTGATCCGAACGCGACCTTGTGTCGGTCGCTGTAAGCCCATCAGATGCCTCAGGAGGGTGGTTTTGCCGGCCCCGTTGGCACCCACCACGGCAATGCATTCACCCGGGTGGAGCGCAAAGCTGATATTGGTGAGGACGTTGCGATTCCCCAGACGGCAGGTCAAGTGGTCGACGTCCACGACCGGTGCTCGCTCCCGAAGGGCATAATCGACTGGCCGATGCGGTTCCAATTGATCGATCAATGAAGGTCGGGGCGGCTGTTTGAGCAGATCATCGAGGTCCCGGGGTAGCGGGTTCAGGCCCAGGGCGGCGCCCACACGGATGGCCAGGGGAGATTCCAACCCCCATTGCGGTTTGGCCTGGGAGAGAACATGGTGCGGATTGCCGTCGGCCACGATCCGTCCCTGGTGAACAACCACCAGACGGGTAGCGTCCGGCAGGGCCCGCGAAAGGCGATGCTCGCAGAGCACGATCCCATAGCCGGCGGCATGCAGTTTGCGAAGACGTTGCCGGACTCGAATGACATGGGCTGGGTCCAGATTGGCGAAGGGTTCGTCCAGCACGATCACTTGGGGCTGCAAGGCCAGCAGGGCGGCGATGAGAACCAGGTGTTTTTCACCACCGGACAAGGTTTGGGGATCGCGCAGACGCAAATGGTCGATGTCGACCTGATCCAGGGCAGCGCTCAGGCGCTCTTCGATGGTCTCGCGCGGCAGCCCCAAACTTTCCAACCCGAAGACGATTTCCTGGGCCACCGATCGGCAAAAAAGCTGGGCATCGGGATTTTGGAAGGCGATAGCGACCTGGTTGAACAAATCGGCCACCGGCGTTTCGCTGACCGAGCGACCGGCCACCACGACATCGCCGCTGAGAAAACCGCCGTAGAAATGGGGAATGAGGCCGTTAAATGTTCGGCAGAGAGTGGATTTACCGGATCCGCTGCGGCCCGTGATCAGAAGATAGTCATTGCGGCCAATCTCCAGAGCGATGTTCTGCAGGACGGGGTGAGGCGCTTCCTTCCGGTACTGGTAGGTCAGCTGCCGGACGGCTATGATGGTATTTTCGCTCACGTCGTCCCGCTGCTTTAAAATTCGACGATCCCCGCCCGTTTGAGCAGGCGCAGGGCCAAA
>JASFFM010000448.1:0-3479 GCA_050124295.1 Desulfobacterales bacterium
TTGCCGATCATGTGCGTCGGGGAGAATCGGTTTTGTCCGAAATCGAAGCCGCCCTGGGAGATGACGACCCCGTCTATCACGGTTACCGCCAAGCCCTGCGCAGCCTGCAACAGGCGGAAGAGGAAATCGCCGCCTACATCGAAAAGGGCAAGATCATCGAAGCCTATTTAGAATAGCGGTGAATCGATCAAGGGATGTGGCGGTGCTTTCCCTAAGGGGCGTGGTGGCCTGCAATCCCGCTTTGCAAGCCACCAGACCCATGTCCGACGGTCCCACCTGCCACCCATTTCCGGTTACACTGACCCCTTGCGGCCCGCTGCGCGGCCGCACCCGCTTGTACGGAAACCATCCCCAGCGCTGGGTCGAGAGGATCGGGCGCCGCAATGATTTAACCCGCTGCCACCCCCGCCACCCCGTGGCAGCTGTATCCCTGGGCAAGGGGCTTCGCCCGAAGAGTTCATGGCGATATGGATGCCCACGCGCTTGGATGCATTGGTTGCCTGCCTGAATGGAAGGGTGCCCTGAGTTTGTCCGGTAAGCCTTGGTGCGCGGCGTATGGCAGATCACCGCGCATAACCCCTTTCACCCCGCGGGCAAGCCGGCGGCATCCCTTTCCGGCCTTACCAGGTGCTTGCGGTCGCATGCCTGCTGCGGCGCTCCGGAAGGCCTTGTCAATGGAGGCCTCAAACGTGTGAGCCATCCGGGTAAGCCGCCCAGGGCGGATGAGGGCCTGTGGGGAGGGTTGCCGGTTTGATCGGCAGGGGCCTTTCAAGGCGTATGCATCTCGACAAAATACTGCCATTCGTTGGGTGTGATGTCGCCATCTTTGTTGCGGTCCGCTTCCAAAAAAGCCTTTGGCGCGGCCTCCGGGTAGTGGGCTTTGAATTCCCGCCATTCGACGATGTCGTCGCGGTTCTGATCGACGACGGAGAAGGGGTCGGTATAGCGGGGCTGAGAAGCACAGGCGGCCAAAAGCGCCCAAACCACAAGTAGCGATCTGAATTTTAGCATCGTCGTCCACGATCGTTTTCGGTCATCAGAAAACAGGCCGAGGTCAGCATACGCGATCATCAATGGATCTGCAAGCCGGGACGGCGGCCGGTCAAAGGAAGCCATGCCGGCCCGAAACCCACAGCGGCGGATGGATGTCACCTTAGCATCCAAGGATCGCTCAAATGTTAGCGGCCATGGCACCCAACCGGGTAACGAGCGTATTGCGGATTGACGGCGGGGTATTCCCCGGGATGTGGACAGATCTTTTCGCCGCGGCGCCGCCCGGGCACCGGATCTCATCCGCGCGGCCCTGCACGGCCCATCCGGGGCTTAACGACGACCCGGACGGCAATCACTTTTCACACACCTTTTCGTTTGCACGGGCTAAGGAAAGCGGTGGGGTGGCGCGCCCGATCCAGGTCGGCATTCGCGGGAGTGGGCCCGGCACTTGGGTGTTGAGACCCGATCCATCCGGGATTGTTTGGAAAGGTTGGTGGAGATCATCAAAGCGCCGGTTTACATCGTCATCGATCGGGATGGGACCGACCCCTTTGCCCCCCCGGGTTGTTGCACTTTGAGGCGGGAGGGCTGTCGACAGGAGATCTGCTTTCGATTCTGCAGGGCATCGGAGGCAACGCGTTGGGCGCCGAGCCGGTGGCCTTTCATCCCCCGTCGGAATTCCTGCGGCCGGACGCCCAGGGGGCGGTCAAGGCGCCAAAGAAAGTCGTCGCCCTGATGATGGCCGCCCTAATTACGATCGAAAAGCTTGACGGTGTCGATTCCGGGGGAGTTGATGTTCATGGACAGTTGGGGTATGAGAGATAGTCGCCCGACAGCCTACATGACCCCGACGGAACGGTTGTCGGGGAGGCCTGGTTCGAAACGACGACTGAGGCGCCGATACCGCTACAACACCGCATCAGGGTATGGGGGGCTTGGGATGATTGATGCGTCCTCACCCGCGAAGGAGATCGCCAATGATTTTTATCGGTAAATTTTTCTATCTCACCAGCCAGCAGGAAATCGAAGAACAGGAACGTCGTCATGGCGAGTTCGATCTGATTGTGGAAGCCCAAGACGGGGAAGCCGCCTACATCAAATTCAAGCATCGGATTGGCGAACTGCGGGCGAAAGGAGAGTTTTTCCAGGGCCAGACGCGCATCTTTTTCATTCAATTGCTTGAATTCGACCGCTTTCCCCGCAGCCAGGCCCTCATGCTGAATCTCAAGTCGACGGCCGGTGATCCCCTGATGCCCTTTATCGGCTGTTCCATTCCCTCGGATCAGACCGGGGCCTGTCGAATTTATGACTGGAAGAACAATGAACCGGAGATCGACGGGCAGAATGAAAAACTATTCCTGGAATTTCTGGATTGACAGGCACCGTCCCGCCGTCCGATGGACGGATAGTCTGCCCCGGGGCATTTGTCGATGGATTTGGCTGGGGCTGATCCTGGCGGCCTGTGCCCAGCCGCCGCCGGACCAACCCCGCGGTCATGCGATCGGCCCCATCGCATCCTATGTTTTCCAACCGGACCCCCAGGAATACCTCACTGCTCCACAACCGTTTGCCTTGGCCCCGGAGATGTCACCGGCCGAAGCACTTGCGGCCCTTGGTGAGCATCTCAGTCAAAATTATTTCAACGACGCCGCTGAAAACGTGGCCCCCCCGATACGATTGGAAATTCTGGCGGTGCACTATTTGGCGGTCCCCCATCGCACCTACCGCCTGGCCGTCATCAACATGATCGATCCCCAGGAGGAAGCCTTGCAAGGCTATTTCCAGGGTTCCTCCGGTGGCCAGACGACTTTTTACATGCTGGCGGCAACCCTTCTACAGCCCCAATTGGAGCCGCCTCTGGCGGATGGCCTCATCCTGCTTTACAACAATGAAGCATTTCCCACAATCGATCATGTCAACTTTCGGGGGATTGTGACGACCGAGATGGTCGGGGCCATCGTCCGCAAGGTCCTCTTGCAAAATCGGGTAACCACTTCCGCCGTCACCGGTTGAGGCTTGACGGCCGGGCCGGGCATTCATAGATTCCGGTATTAAATTCAACCGTAAATCGCGAGGGGGTTGTCCTGAAAAGATCGATTGCCATCAAAAAAGTCGAGGGTTATCTCGGCGGGAATATCGGGCGAAGCCGGCGATTCCTTCTGATGGTGACCCTGATAGGCTTCTTGCACGGTTTCGCGCCAGAGTTACAGGGGGCCTTTTACCGCTATACAGACGACAATGGGCAACTGCATTTTGTCGATGATCTGGGCCTTATACCGCCTCGTTTTCGTTCCGAAAGCGTTGTCTACTCGGAAAAATACGACCAGCTACCCGTCAGGGAACGCCAGCGCTGCGAGGCGGAGGAACGTTATGCGGCCTTGTTCATCAAAAAACAGCCCCAGCGCGGTGACGATGATGCGGCCATGGCCAACCGGGCAATGGAAACGCCGATCGTCATACGCGACAACCAAATATTGGTACCGGTG
>JASFFM010000449.1:0-3461 GCA_050124295.1 Desulfobacterales bacterium
CCTGCTGCAAGTCAAGCGCGTGCCGGCCGGATTCAAGGTCAGTTACGGGATGACCTGGGAGGCCCCCCAGGCCACCGTGATCGGAACGGTGGCGGCCGGCTATGCCGACGGTATCCAGCGGCGGCTTTCCAACCGGGGGGTCATGCTGGTCAATGGACGGAGGGCGCCGATTGCCGGGCGCGTGTGCATGGATCTGATCATGCTCGATCTGGGTCCGGGCGCATCAGCCAGGGCCGGCGATGAAGTCGTCATCATCGGCCGCCAGGGCGCGGCCGCCATCACCGCCGATGAAATTGCGGCGCTCTTGGATACCATCAATTACGAGGTCGTGTTTACCAACGGGGTACGGGTTCCGCGGCGCTACCGTTCCTGAGGTGAATCCCGCGCCAGAGCGTCTTCCCGCGGATACACCATTTTGCCACTGCGTGAAGTGTCATAGCCTTCCAGCGTCAAGGCCAGTTGCCGAAATTCCTCCTCGGGCAGCAATCCCAGAAAAAGTTGCACCCCGGGGTCGAAAAACCGCTCCCTGGTAATCAGCAAATCGTACCGCTCCCAGCGCAGGGGAATAAAATCCAGTCCCAGCATGCCGGCAACGGCCCGAATACCGGCCCCCGCGTGGGCCCGTCCGGATAGAATCTCCAACCCCACATCCAAATGACGCACCACGGTGTGATGGTATCCCTGGATCGCCTCGGCATCGATCCCCGCCTTTTCGAACTCACGCTCCAGCAGCAGGCGCGTCCCCGTGGTGTTGGGCCGGTTGACCATGATAAGCCCCGGCCGGGCCAGGTCGGATACCCCCTGGATGTCATGCGGATTTCCGCGGGCCACCAGCAGTCCCTGTTCTCGCCGACAAAAATTGACCACGGCCGGCTGGCGCTCGAGTTCGCGATCGGCGTATTCGAAGTTATAATCCGCTTCGTCGTCCTGGAGCAGATGGCTGGTGGCCATATGGCACAAGTTGCGTCGCAGCGCCTGCAGCCCGCCCAGGCTGCCCAGGTTGCCCAGCACGGCAATATGTTCGGGATAGCGCCCATTGAACAAGGCGAGGGTTTTTTCCAGCAGGGGGTCATTGCTGCCCGCCACGATCAACAGCCCCTCGTAGGGTGGCAGGCGGCGGGGTGGATCGGGATAGTTGATCGTATTGGCTTCGATCCATTGTTCCACCAGATGTTGCGGGAAAAGCCATTTGCCGGTGATTTTCGTCGCCGGAAGGGCCTTATCGGCCACCAGCGTATAAATCATCTTTTCATTGACCCCCAGAAACTGGGCGACCTCCTTGGTCGAAAGCAAATGCTGCATGCCCGTGCTTCCCTTTCCGTTTTGCCCATGAGCAAGGTTGAAGCCTCGGATCTTCCGGCAAAACTGGCATCCAACGACGATGCCGTTATGGCATGATTATCGATTTCCGCGCTTGCCCGCGATGCCGCTTGAGCAGGCGGCGATCGAAGGCCTTATCCGTCAACCGTTGGAAAATGCTGTCCGTGGCCCAAGATACGGCGGGCATCCTCCCGGTAGGGCTGCCGCCCCTGGCGGTGGCACCAGGCTCGCGCCAGCCGCAGCAAAATGGCCCCATCTGTGCACAGGGGCCCCCGGCCGGTCAGAGATCTTTCAGGCACCGGTTGCCCGGCGACTGGCGCAGGGATTCCCGAAGCTGTTCCATGGCGCCTGCAAGGGAAGCGCTGGCCTGGTTATCCGGCAGGAGCGGTTCGTTCAGCCCCCGTGCCTCCAGGGCTTCAATCACAAAACTGATCGTAAACTGCGCCACATCCCGGGCCGGCACATAGGCGGGCTGCATGGAAGGGTCCAGGCGCACTTCGTTGAGCACACCGCTTTCGACAAGTTCGCCCAAAACGCGAACGGTCAGCCGAGGTGGCTGGTCCAGCGCCGCGGTAATCGTGGTGGCGGTCAGGGGGGATTGACCTTCGACAAATTTGTGAACCACCAGGCGCGCAATCTGCAAGGCGATCAGCTTGCGCAGCCCGGGGCTGGCCTGGGTGGTTTCGGCCTCGAATTCGTATTCCGCAGCATGCTGTTGGGCATAGGAAACCTCGGCGCCGAACAAAACGATGACCCAGCTTACCTGCAGCCAGGTCAGGAAGAGCGGCAGTGCGGCAAAGCTGCCGTAGATCGCGTTGTAGCGCGCCGCGCCCACCTGGAGAGAAATGTATAGCCCCTGGAACAATTGATACCCGGTCCCGGCCACCACCCCGGCGATCACCCCGGAGGTGAATTTGACCCGGGTATTGGGCATGATTAAATACACCATGGTAAACAGAACCCAGACAATCACGAACGGAATCAGTTTGAAGGACAGCTGGATCAACGAACTGAAATAATCGAAGGGGGCAATTTCCTGGGCAATCTGATTGACGTGGGTGGTAATGAAAACCGCGGCACTGCTCTGCAAAATGACCAGCAGGGGGCTGATGAGCATGATGGCCAGATAATCGCTGAACTTGCGGGCGATGGAACGGGGTTGATCCACCCGCCATATACTGTTGAAGGAATGCTCGATGTTGCTCAGGACTTTTATACCCGCCCAGAACAGCAGGACAAGACCAATACCGGCGATGACCCCTCCCTTGGTGGTCTCCAGCAATGATTGCGCGAAGACGACGACCCGTTGAACGACTTCTTCCTGGCCGGGAAAATTTTTATAAAGCTGTTCCTCGAGCACCTTCTGGTAGCCGAAACCTTTGGCAATACCGAAAGCCAAGGCCGCCACGGGCACAATCGAAAGCATCGTATAAAAGGTTAAAGACGAGGCCCGCAGCATACAGGCGTCTTCCTTGAATCCCCGCAGGGCCAGAAGTGGAACGCGCAGCACACGGAAAAAGCGACGCTTCCAGGGAGGCAGGTCTGACAGGCGCGTGCGCCAGATATCACCGGCGAAGAACCGCTTTGCCTCGGATAACCCCTCCTTGGCGGCCCGAATCGATGTGGCGGCGTTAGGCATGATGGCTTCCTTGGGTTGGGGCAGAAATGACGCGATTATCTAACGGGTGAATAAGAATAGCAATTTTCCTTCTAGGGTGCAAGACGCAGCACCTGTCCTCGCCCGGCTGTTCGGGGCATGACGGGCCGTTGCCGCAGGCGTGCACCAGAGACCGCGCACAGATCTTCCTTCGGTTGGACTTTCCCGGCGGTGTCCGTTATACCAATGCGAACACCCCGGGCCCCCCAAAAAACCATGACCGGAGAGGTGCACCCAGGGGCCCGGCCCCGGCCGAAAGCGCGCCCCCTTTGACCCAACGATCGGCGCGACCCGCAGGTACCGGCCGCGGGTGGCGCCGGCCGCCATCGCTCGATCATCCAAGGAAAGTTGCGGATACCTTAAATGATTGCCGAAGCCCTGTCATCGATGCTCGCCCTGCGTCGCCATATCGCCTGCGCCATAGCCGTGTTCGCTGTCGGCGCCGTGGCGGGCACGGCCATCACGCACTGGCCGGACGCCATGC
>JASFFM010000450.1:0-3448 GCA_050124295.1 Desulfobacterales bacterium
GGCTGTGAAGTGATTGTCATAGCCCCAGCACAGGCATGCCAGGGCCACCAGCACCACCGAGGCAAAGCCGATGTCACCCTCACTGCCCGCCAGCAGCAGCGCGGCCAAGAGGGTTCCCCCAGCGGCGATCCAGCTGCGGACGGTCATATGCTCGTGGAACACGAAGCGACCGAGAAACACCGTGGCCACAAACTCGAGATTGAGCCACAGGGACACGGATCCGGCGCTGGCAAGTTTTAGTCCCAGCAATAGCAGCAGAGGGCCCAGGACACCCCCCAGCCCAACGGCCCCCGCGAGCCGCAGGAAGGTTGGCCGTCCCGCCTGCCAGGGCAGCTTGAAGGGCCTGCCCCGCAGGGCAACGGGCAGAACCCCCATGGCGCCGCCCAAATACAGCAGGCCCGCCAGCGATACCACGGGCGTATCGGCCAGTAGAAATTTGCTGGCCGGCGTGGCTGTTCCGAAGAGCGCGGCCGAAGCCAGCCCGATCAGAAATAGGGATAGGGTGCCCTGCTTGGATAACATTGGATTGATTTCTTGGCCCGGGTCACTTGCACGGGATGTCGATCTATCGTTGAGTACAGCATAAGCAGACCTTGGTGGGCCTGCAAGTATGGGGGTGATTTCCAGCGCACCGCCATCGTGGTCTGCTTTCTTGCAGGGGGCCTTTTGACCGGCGCCCAAATTCTCTTCGATTCACCTATTGACATTGATTCGATTTAAGATCTAATGCTTGATTATTGCGCAAGGGCGACCGTGAGCGATTGATCGGTATGGACGCCACGCCCCCCGCGAGCGACATTCTGAATCGCCTCCCCAGCACAACGCCTTCGGCACACGTTCCGGACAACCCTTCACGAGGCTCAGGCGCGCCTTTGGGCCTGTCGATGAAGGCCTTGAAGCCTGGTCGCTGTAGATCGGCTTACTCGGCCGCGGGAGGCCAAGATGATTGGGGAGGTGATTATGACCAGACCAAGGATCATCGTCGGGATGGTTTTCTTTTTCCTTTGCCTGGCGACAACCGTGTTATCACCAAGCGCTTATCCGCAAACGCCAGACGCCGATCTATGGGTTAGCGAAAACCTGCAGGCATGGGGTGCGGAGAGTCTCGCGATTGATTTCGGCACGCACGGGCTATGGAATTACAACGGGTCCTGGATTCAGCTTTCGCGTTTGAATCCCATCAAGATGACATCCTGGGGCGGTAGCAAACTGGCGGTGGATTTTGGACGATGGGGGCTCTGGATTTACGACGGTCGCGCCTGGGAAAAAATAACCCGTTAGGGCCCCTTCACCTCCGGCATCCTTATCATCGCGGCCGGCCTCGAAGCGTTCCGGATGGAGCGATACGCGGGTGTCTTCGGCAACAGGGTCGTTTGCCTCAACTTCGGTGGGCCACCGGACCATTTCACCCCATCCGGCCCGGCGGAATTCATGGCGGAGGTTCAGGCCCCATTGGTGGTCGCGTCGCTGGTGTTCCAACCACGTGCTGAACTTAACTTGATAATGCCCTGCAGCTTGCTGCAGGGCATTATCAAGTTAAAAGGCCCAGAATTTGTTGTCGTGCCAGACCCGCTCCGTGATCTCGCGATCCAGATCCGACAAGAAGGCCAGGTGGGACTGCTCCCACCGACTGAGCCAGTCATAGAGCGATTTTTCTTCCGGGTCGTCGGCACGCGAAGCCCGATCGGCATAAAGGCGGATGGCTTTCTTTTCCATGGCCATGGCCGCCGAGACAGCGGCGGCTTCATAGCCGGCGGCGGCGATGGCATTCACCAGGTCGCTGGTCAGGACCTTATCGGCAAAATGATCATTGCTGCCCGAAGCCTTGAGGGGGGCAAAGCGCGCGTGGTCCTGATAGGATTTGAACTGTTCGGTCAGCATCTGGATGTGTTGGACCTCCTCATCTGCCATCAGTTCGAAAAAACGTCTGACCTCGGGATGGGATGCCTGCTGGGCGACCTGGCTGTAAAAGGCGTTGCCCTTTTTTTCCAAGAGGATTGCACTTTTCAATATTTCCAAAGGGTTTGTGCTGGGCATAGCGGTGATCTCCTCTAAACGGTGTCTTGTGGGGCGGACCAGCGGGCAACCCTTTCCGGGGGGTGGCCGATGCTTTTTACCGAACCGCCTTGTCTGTGTGACGAGAATGGGGGATACTAAGACAGCTTGAGGGGAAACTCAAGGGAGGTCGACCGGGACCGTCCGGCCTGCGGTCGGGTGATATTATCCGTTTGACCTTTTTGGGGCTTCGCGATATGGGGCCTGGACCATGCCAGCCGGCCCCACGGCTGGCGGCCGTCGGGCGGTCGGCATACGATCATTGAGCGGATGAGGAGGCATGGGATGCGTCTATGGCCAAAGAAAGCGAATGATGCCGTCGATATTTCCGATGGCGATGACCTGGTCCCATCGCCTGGGCGTACCATTTTGGGATCCGCCTGGCAAATCAAGGGACGCATTTACGGTAAAGGACAGGTGGTTCTCAAGGGTACGTTTGAGGGCGAACTGGAAATACAGGGTGAATTGACCATCGATCCAAGGGCCACCGTCAAGGGAACGATTCGCTCGGAAGAAAGCCGCATCCGGGGCGTTTTGAAGGGGGATCTGGAGTGCAAACGGATGGTCACCCTCGAAACGACGGCCCGCGTGGAAGGGACGCTGACCACGGCCCGGTTGCAGGTGCAAGACGGGGCCCGATTCAAGGGCAGGACCATCATGGAAAACCGCCATACGTCCTTCAGGGGACAGGGGAAATGAGCGTCTTGAAAAATGATCAGGGACCAACAGATCAGCGCTCGGAGCAAAACCCGGGCACGGTGGGCCGGGAAGCCTCTGGGAACAAGGGTCAGCCGTATTCGGTGATCGGTCGGGATATCTGCATCGAGGGGGAGCTTGAGGGAAGCGAAAACCTGCTGATCGAGGGGCGGGTCAAGGGGCGCATTCAAAATGCGGGCGATGTGACCGTTTCGGCCGGCAGTCATGTCGAGGCCCGCATCGTGGCCCGCAACATCACCATTCAGGGGCGGGTGAACGGCAATATCGAGGCCCGGGAGGCCGTCGAGATCCGGGAGACCGGAATTCTGATCGGCGATTGCCGCGCCCGGTCGATTCAGATACGCGAGGGGGCCCGCTTCGAGGGACGCTCGGAGATTTTAACCTGACCGCCCAGCACCGCCCGGAGGGGTGGTTTCGCTAACCCGAACATTACATGAAAATATGGATGCCCATTGGTGGGATGCATTTGTTCCGCGTCTTGACGGAAGGTTGCGCTAAATTTGTCCGGTAGCCCTTGGGGAGCGGCGCATTTCAGAACGCAGCAGAGACCCTTTTCAGCCTGCGGGAAAGCACTGTTTTCGCGGCGAGATTCGGTGCGGGCAGACATCGTCAGGCCCCTGGCAGCGGGCCCGCGAGGGGGTGGCGGTTGTTCAAGGTTACGCGATCACAGGATCGC
>JASFFM010000451.1:0-3443 GCA_050124295.1 Desulfobacterales bacterium
CGATCTGGAGACCCGACTGGGTCAATTGATGGTAACCGTTGAAAAACTCGATGAGATGAAAAAACAGTTGGAGGCCGAACGCACCAAAACGGCGGCCCTGTCCCGACAGCTGGAAGAACAAGAGGCCCGGGAGCAAAATCTATTGCAGCAGATTCAAAAAGGCCCGCAACGCCCGGCGGCCCTTCTCATTTCCACCCCCCGCGATGGTCAGGAGACAGAAAGGGCCAGCGTCGTTTTGTCGGGCGTGGCCGAAGATGATAAGGCCATCCGTCAGATTCGTATCATCGTCAATGATCGACCCTTGGATTCGAAAGCCATGCGGGGGCTACGATGGGACAGGCCGGATGGCCGCCAGCGGGTGGACTTCCATGAACAGCTGCCGCTCGCCAGCGGTCCCAACCGGATTCGGATCGAGGTGGTCAACGCGGCCGGCCTGCTGACCGCCCAAAGCCTTATCGTGAATCGGATCGAAGTCCGACGCAATATCTGGGCGTTGGTCGTCGGGATCAATGATTATGCCCATGTTCCCAAACTGAAATACGCCGTGAACGATGCCATCGCTTTTTACGATGTGCTCACCCGGATGAATCGCCTTCCGAAGGAAAATATAACCCTGCTCCTGGACAAAGAGGCGACCTTAACCAATCTGCGCAGCGAGTTGGGCACCCAACTGAAAAGCAAAGCCGCCCGGGATGACATGGTGATCATCTATTTCGCGGGCCACGGGGCCACCGAGCCGGACACCCTCAGCCCGGATGGCGACGGGCTGGAGAAATACCTTCTTCCCTACAACGCTGATTTGAGCGATCTCTATTCTTCGGCGCTGCCCACGCGGGAAATATCCCACATCTTCCGCCGGATTCGATCCGAGCGTCTGGTCTTTATTGCGGACGCCTGTTACAGCGGTGCCAACGGGGGCCGGACGGTCAGCCTTTCCGGCATGCGGGCCAATCTCTCGGATGCCTTTCTGGCCCGCATATCGGGCGGTAAAGGCACCGTGGTGCTTTCCGCCAGTGGACCCAACGAAGTCAGCGTGGAAAACGACAGGCTGCAGCACGGGGTCTTTACCTATTACCTGATCGAAGCCTTGCAGGGTGCCGCCGATCGCAACGACGATGGCCTCATCACCACGGACGAAGTCTACGATTACGTCTCGGAAAAGGTTACCAGGGCCACCAACCAGGAGCAGCATCCGATCAAGAAGGGGTCGGTCAAAGGCAGTCTGGTGATGGGCGTCCTGGGGGATCGGGAATAGCGGGGGCGCTTCTGCGGTCGCCCGGAAAGATGGCGCCAGCAGACGATCGATCCGATGGCAACCAGCGGAATCCATCCTGTCAGGACGGGTTTGATCGGGCTTTCATTACGCCCCGGATCCCGGCTTTCGCCGGAAGGACAACGATCGGTATGTCGAATGGCCCTATCCGCCCTCAAGGCACTTAAAGGGTGAATCAAATCAACGGGGGCGACGGGTGTCGATTCCTTCAGCTGCATGGCCGCCTCTTGAAGCTGATGGCGCCAATTGCTATAGTGACGATTTTACGGGCTTTGGTTATCGGCAACCAAGCGCCGGTCCAGGCTTGGTCAGCCACGATGCCGAATTGCCTGACCGCCAAGGAACGCGATTCCCCTGATCTTGCTTGAGTAATTCCACCACCATTTGCACGGCCGGTTCACCCGGCGAGGAGAAAATCATGGACATCTCAACAACGTATTTAGGCCTGAAGCTTGACAGCCCCGTGATCGCCGGCAGTTCAGGATTAACCGGATCTGTCGATAAGGTCGCATCCATGGCACAACACGGCGCCGGCGCGATCGTGCTCAAATCCATCTTCGAGGAGGAGATCTACTATGAACAGGAAGATATCCTTAGAGAGGCCGAAGCCGACGGCGTGAACATGGACCAGTTCGACTACTACGATTTTCACCTCAAGGGTCAAAAACTCGACCGCTATGTGGCCCTGATCGAGGGCGCCAAGCAGGCCGTGGGCATTCCGGTCATCGCCAGCATCAATTGCCTTTACTCCCATGAGTGGACATCATTTGCCAAAAAGATCGAAGCGACCGGGGCTGATGCCCTGGAACTGAACATGTTTTTCTTGCCCTCGGATTTTGAGCGCTCGGCCCGGGAGCAGGAAGCGGCCTACTTCGAAGTCATCGACAAGATCCTGGCGGCGGTCTCCATCCCCGTGGCGCTGAAGATCAGCTATTATTTTTCGAGTCTGGGACCCATGATTCAGCGTCTGTCCAAAACGGGCGTCGCCGGCCTGGTGCTTTTCAACCGTTTTTTCAGCCCGGATATCGATATCGACACCTTTAAAGTGAAACCCTCTTTTGTTTTCAGCAGTCCGGGCGAACTGGCCCTTTCCTTGCGCTGGATCGCCATCATGGCCCAGAAGGTCGACTGCGACCTGGCCGCTTCCACCGGCGTGCATGATGGCCCGGCCCTTATCAAGCAACTCCTGGCGGGGGCTAAGGCCGTTCAGACGGTATCCAGCCTTTACAAGAAGGGACCGGCGCATATTGCAACCCTAATCGACAGCTTGAAAACCTGGATGCAGGGCCACGGTTTCACATCCCTTGACGATTTCCGCGGCCGGATGAGCCAGGAGGCCTCCAGCAATCCCGCCGTTTACGAGCGGACGCAGTTTATGCGCTATTTCGGGGGCGACGCGGAGGTCAATTAGGGCTCCTTATTATGAATTAGGATGGGGAAGGATATGACATTGCTCACGATTCATGCGTGGGCACCGAAACCCATAACACTGTCCGGCATAAGCCTTAAATTCCCACCGCGGCTTTGGACGGTTAAAACCGGCAACCTACCGTAAGTATCGGCTGTTGCCGGTTTTCTGCAAGGGGTGGGCGATCGCCGCTAAAGCCGCCCGCTCAGATCATCACAGTGCGCCTGGCGGCGTTCTGAACCGCCCAAAGCAGGCTCTTAGGCCCCCCCGACCCGCGCGCCTGCGCCCATCCGACGTGGTTGTTCGGCCTTCGCGCTGTTGAACGCTTTGTCATGAACCCCACAACCCATCTCCAAATGCGGGTTTTCGGTTGCCATCCAGGCCAAGCCGAGTCTTCGCGCAGGGCGGGGCTTCCCATCGGATCGATTTTTCCGCGGGGGGTGCAACCCGCAGGGATATGTCAGGCCGTGGCGGATTGGAGACGAGGTTTCAAGGCCGATAGCGGGCGGGGTGACGTTTGGAAGATGGGCTCTCATCTTTGGTTAAACATCGGCGCAAACCCCTCTTCGGGCGAAGGTGCCGGTATCCATCGAATCGTGGTCCGTTTTGGCGTATGGGATCACGGGGGCCATCCTCGGCCGACGATTGGATATAGCTCCTTGCGCGGTCTGCAGAACGGTCCCTGGTGGAGCAAGATCGCGAGAGGGGAGCTGATCGGTGATGGGGACAGGAAACGCCTGCATTAAGCGCAAGCATTTCATG
>JASFFM010000452.1:0-3399 GCA_050124295.1 Desulfobacterales bacterium
TCACGGAACCCGTTAAAATCAAGATCACCGAGCCCATCAAGGCGACCACCAGAGCGGCCCGGCGCTAGGCACGGGCGCAGGCGCACCCCCCTATATTTTCTACGGGTGGCGGAAGACGGCGGCATCGATCTGCGCACCCACAGCGGTGCGTGGTTCGAACCACACGCGGAAAGCGATAGGGCGATCGAAATCTACCCTGCGCAGGCCGGAAATGTGGAAGCCGCCGCGGTTGCCTTCGCCCCTCAATTAGACCGCGGCAACGACGTTTGCAGGCCCAGATAAAATCGCCCCTGGGAGGCGGCGGGCGCAAAGATGCCGCCGGGGAGGGGGCCTATTGCCAGCCAATGCCTTTACGGCATGCTTCCTACTTCTCCTGAGCAATGAAGGCGATGCGAAGGCCTCTCTAAAAAATCCCCCGCCCCTGGTGGTGTTCCAAATGGCTTTGGGCAGAACGCTGGGCTCTCGGCTGCAGGTCCAGGCCAGCGTATCTCCTGCGCGCGCCGCCTGCTCAACCCCATAGCGATTGCTTTGCATGCCGACCAGCGAAGCCCCCCCTTATCGGTTCAGGACAATTCGGTAGCGGGCCTTACCGCTGCGCAACCGCGCCAGGGCCTCGTTAACCTGTTCCATGGGAAAAGTTTCGATTACCGGTTGGATGTCATGGCGGACCTCAAATTCAAGCATTCTGGCGATGTTGGCCGGACTGCCAACCGGAGAGGACGATATGGAGCGCTGCCCCATGAGCAGGGGGAAAACGCTAAGATCCAACGGTTCCAGCGTTGCTCCCACCAAATGCAGCCGGCCCCTGGGCTTGAGGGTTTCGACGTAGGCGTTCCAATCCAGTTTGACGTTGACCGTGGAAATGATCAGGTCAAACTGCCCGGCCGCCGCCTTGATCTCGTCTGGATCACGTGAGTTGATGGTCTGGTGGGCACCAAGGGCCAAGGCTTCTTTTTTTTTGGCCTCGGTGGATGTAAAGGCCGTCACCGCACAACCCCAGGCCTTCAGAAACTGCAGGGCCAGATGCCCCAGGCCGCCGATGCCGATCACCGCCGCATGGTGGGTCGGCTGGAGGTCGAATTGCACCAGCGGGTTGAAGACGGTGATACCGCCGCAGAACAACGGTCCGGCGCTCCGGACATCGATCTTGGCGGGCAGGGCAACCACACTGGCGGCGTTGGCGCGAACCTTGTCGGCGAAGCCACCATGGCGGTTGACGATCGTCCCTTGCGCTTCGGTGCACATGTTGTGATCGCCGCGCATGCACATGGGGCAGGTCATGCAATAGCCGGCATGCCAGCCCAGCCCGACCTGCTGCCCCGCTTGCAGGTGGGAGACGGCCTGGCCGACTTCTGAAATAGTGCCAACCACTTCGTGGCCGGGGACCAGCGGAAAAGCGGCAATACCCCAGGCATTGTCGATCATGCTCAGATCGCTGTGGCAGATGCCGCAGTGTTCGATTTCGATTTCGACTTCCTGGTGGCCGAGCGGTCCCGGATCGTATTGAAAAGGTTTCAGTTCACCACCGGACGCTGATGCTGCGTAGGCGTTGATCATGTCGTCACCTCCCTGGTTGGCTTAATGATGGTTAAGGGCATGATAAGCATTCTAAGCCGGTTATGGAATGCGCACCCCTCGCAGAACGGGCTTATTTTGCGCCCAACCATAGGGTTTACGGCCCGGTAGACATTTCCCGCGCTGCCGGCTGCAGGCCGCAATCATGGAATCCAATGGGTTGTGCCCGGGTGTGGCGCCGCGCCGGTGCTGACCCGTTGAGAGTATCCGGGTCCATCCGGGTTTTGGGGAAGCGCCGGGAAGCCTTCCTCCAGCCGCTTTCATCCTTGGGGCCGCAATACATGGCTTGCCAAGCCGTTTTTTTTTCCTATTTTATCGACCACAGGGACATTTGTTTTTTCGTCCCCCAAATCATCTGCGGCCCATGGCGTGATACCCAACGAGAAGATCTATGGTTTAGCGCCAATCGGCCGGGCGAAAGGGCCAAAAAGGCGCTAGGGCTGGCAGCTGAGCGGGACGCATCCCTCGCCATCATGGACCAGGCGCCCCTTGCGCGGGACCAAAAAGCGCCATTTAGAGAGGATTTGTGAACAGACCATCATGAGGATAAACACCAAAAAAATAAAACTGCTGGTCACCGGCGCTTCCGGTTTCATCGGCCATGAGGTTTCCCGTCAGCTCTCCATCGGGGGATACTATCCCCGGCTGATGATACGCAAGGCCGGTGATGACTGCGAGATCTGCCATTTCGATGCCGATTTCGCTATGGCCGATTTAAGAAATCATGCCAGCCTCAAACAGGCGGTCAAGGGCGTGGACGGTATCATTCATCTTGGCGCACGGGCCACCTTCGAATCCTACGCGACCTTGCGGCCTTCCATTTTGGATGGCTCACTGGCCCTGATGCAAGCGGCGATCGATGCCGGCGTGCGCCGGTTCGTCTACAGTTCAAGCCTTTTGGTCTACCGGGGGACAAAATCCCTCGTGACCGCGGAAACAAAGGCCAATCCGGTTCTCGATTACGGGCGCATCAAAGTGGACACCGAAAATCAATTGTCCGAGATGGCCGCGGCCGCCGGCATCTCCTTTGCTGCGCTTCGTTTGCCCCATGTCTACGGGATCCGAGATCTCTATTTCCGCCAATTGCAGGCTGGACGCCTCATCCTGCCGGGCCTCGGAAAAAATATCTACACCCACCTTCACGTCAGGGATGCGGCTGCAGCCATCATCGCGTGCGCCGAGCAGGGCTTTTCCGGCATCCTGCCCTTCGGCGACCGCCTTCCGGCCTCCTGGGCGGATTTTCTCCAACACATCCGACCACACTACCCGAAGGCCCACGTCATTCTGCTCCCCCAATGGCTGGCCCTGATGGCCACAGCCCTGCTGACCCCCTTCCGAAACATTCGTCCGAACCCGGGTTTGGAGACACCGGGGGCCGTGCGCACTTACAATTTTAATCTCGCCGTTGATCCCGACCTGTTATGGAAAGACCTCGGACTGGCACCCCACTATGCGACCATTTACGACGGCATTCCCGCCGCGGCGGCCTCCAAAGGCCTGACAGGCGTATTGCTCAGTCGATAGTAAATGGGGAACCCCGTGGCCCTTGGCGGCCAGGGAGGCCTGCCCTCGATTTACGATCTCCCCTGCCTTCGACAGCGCAGAAGGGGCCGATCCCTCAATCGGGCCCCATCCCGGGCTTTTGATAAAGCTTCGCCCCCCCTACGTCCTTGATCGAGAGCCGGTCCTAAATACCTGGGGCATGGAAACGGTCCGCCGGCGGGCATAGATTTCTACCTTTTGCAAGATCGGGATCCCATCCTGCCCTTCTTTCCAGGAACACATTCAGGTGGGCGCCTTTGCTATTCCAGACGAAGGGGCGTT
>JASFFM010000453.1:0-3393 GCA_050124295.1 Desulfobacterales bacterium
GCTGCCTGCCGCAATGTGTGCTGTCAGCGCCGGGATGACAGGCTTGATCCTCAGCCGCACCCAATCCGCGGGGCAAAACGCGCGCCTTTCAATGCCATCCAAGACATGGCAACAAAGCATCATTTACTGCCTCATGGATGACCTGTCCGAAGTGGTCTGCGCTAACGGACTGATCAAACCTTGCCGGGATTAGCATGCCGTGACACGTCGGTCGGTGATGAAAACCGGCCGCGCCCTGTTAAGGTGTGTCCAAAGATGCGATCTCCTCCATCCGGTGGCAAGCTGCCAGATGGCTGCCGTCGATCGCACCGGGCGCCGAACGCAGGGTTGGCCCTTCTTCACGGCAGCGATCAACAGCATACGGACAGCGGGTGCGGAAATGGCACCCGCTGGGGGGATTGATGGGCGACGGCACGTCGCCGGTCAAGACCTGTTGGTTTTTGCGCGCATCCGGGTCCGGTATGGGAATGGCCGAAATCAGGGCCTGGGTATACGGATGCCGGGGATGGGCATACAGGGTGGCCGCATCGGTGTACTCCACGATGCGCCCCAGGTACATGACCGCAATGTGGTCGGAGATGTGCTTCACCACGGCCAGGTCGTGGGCGATGAAAAGGTAGGTCAAGCCCATCTCCCGCTGCAATTCCAGCAGCAGGTTGATGACCTGGGACTGGATGGAGACATCCAGGGCTGAAACCGGCTCGTCGCAGATCACCAGGCGCGGCTCCAGGGCGATGGCCCGGGCGATCCCGATGCGCTGGCGCTGACCGCCGCTGAACTCATGGGGAAAGCGGGTCAGAGCCTTGGTCGACATACCGACCCGCCCCAAAAGGTTTGAGACCCGTTGCCGACGCTCTGCCGCCGACCCGATACGGTGAATGCGGAAAGGCTCTTCCAGGATTTCCTGGATGGTGTGCCGCGAGTTGAGGGATTCGAAGGGGTCCTGAAAGATGATCTGCATGTCACGCCGGACCGCCTGCAGGGCGACACGATCCATGGTGGTGATATTTTGACCGTCGAAGACCACCCGCCCGCCGGTGGGCTGGTAAAGCCTGAGAATGGAGCGCCCCACCGTGGTTTTGCCGCACCCGGACTCGCCCACCAGCCCCAGCGTCTGGCCGGCCGGAATGGCGAAGGACACCCCGTCCACGGCAAACACCTGGGCCACCCGGCGGCGCATCACCCCGCCATAGACGGGGAAATACATCTTAAGATCTTCGACGCTCAGCAGTGGTTGGGGCCTGGTGTCCATCTCCGTAGTCATATCCCTCAGGTCGCAGGTTGGTCGCGTGGCTTCGGCGGCCCGGAGGCGGCGGTCTCATCCCAGGGCTCCAGCTCATTGGCGAAATAACAACTGGCGGCATGATTCGGGCCGACATCCACCAGCGGCGGCAGCCCCGTCACGCAGATTTCACGGGCATGGGGGCAGCGGTTTTCATAGCGACAGCCGGCCGGCAGAGCGTCTAAAGACGGCACGAGCCCTTCGATAACGCGCAGCGGCTGCTTGTGCGGCGAATCCAGTGTGGGAATCGAACCCAGGAGACCCCGGGTATAGGGATGCCGCGGATTGTGAAACAGTTCCCGGATGGGGGCGGTCTCGGCCACCTTGCCGGCATACATGACCACGACATCGTGGCAGAGTTCGGCAATCACTCCCAGATCGTGGGTGATAAAGATCACCGACATGCCCGTTTCAGCCTGCAAATCGCGTATCAGGTTCAGAATCTGGGCCTGAATGGTCACATCCAGGGCCGTGGTGGGCTCGTCGGCAATCAGGATATCGGGTTTGCAAGCCAGCGCCATGGCAATCATGACCCGCTGGCGCATGCCCCCTGAGATCTGATGGGGGTATTCGGTCATGCGTTTCAGGGGCTCGGGAATGCCGACCTTGTGTAACATTTCCAGCGACGCCTTGCGGATATCGCCCTCACTTAATTCCGGAAAATGCAGCTGGAAGACCTCGCCCACCTGACGCCCGATGGTATGGACCGGATTCAAGGCCGTCATGGGCTCCTGAAATATCATGGCGATCTGGTTGCCACGTACGGCATGCATATCGTCGGCCGGCAGACTCACGATATCGATGCCTTTAAAGGCAATTTGTCCGCTCAGGATCTTCCCTGCCGGTTTGGGCAGCAGGCGCATGATGGAAAGGGCCGTCACACTCTTGCCGCAGCCGGACTCCCCCACGATGCCCAGATTGCGCCCCTGGCGGAGGGCGAAACTTACATCGTCCACGGCGCGCACCTGACCCGCTTCGGAATCGAAGGCGGTGACCAGATGCGCTACGTTCAGGATCGTCTCATCCAAACCGGCGACTCGCTTTCCAGATGGCTTCGGGAAAAATCCAATATCGGCCCTGTGCAGCCTTGCCCGTCATGGCGAGGGCTTCATTGCTCAGGACCTGCACGCCGTGTGGCGCCCATTTTACAAGACCATCCTCATCCTGACCCCTCAATGAATTCATCTTTCAAACATCCTCACAATCCAACTTTAAAGGTCGTCTCTTTTACGGTGACCGGCTCGAAAGCCTCACCCCGGCGCATGGCCTGGCGCGTTTCCGCGTAGCGTTGGGCATCAAACCAGAACAATCCACCCGTGCCGCTGTCGAAGGGGCTGAACAGACTGCCCGACAAGCGCGTGCCCGGCGGGTTCGGAAACCGCCACCAGCGCCAGTAGGCTTCTCGAAAATAGGGCACCATAAACGTCGGTACAAAAGCGCCGGTGGCGTGCACCCGCGCCTGGATTTGCAACGCCAGGGCCACGCGTTCATCCTCATCCAGCGATTCCCGGTAGCGGTCGATCATGCGATCCATTTCCGGATCGTCGACATTGGAGATATTGTTGGTCTGCGGCCGATGGGCATTGGCCGAGTGCCAGAACTGCCAGAAGGCCGGGCGCATGCCGGTGCTCCAGCCCAGCCAGCCCACATCATGACGTTTTTCCATGACTTTTTTATATTGCGCGGCAGGGTCGAGCCGCTGCAGCCGCAGTTCGATTCCGGCCTTTAGGGCCTCTTCCTTGAGCACCACCAGCCGGGGGGTGTGCTCTTCACGGCTGTAGGCCACTTCCACCGAATAGCGCTGACCATCGCGGGCCCAGATGCCATCCGGCCCGCGCTGCCAGCCGGCCGCCTGCATGAGCTGGTCCACTTTGGCCAGATTGAAACGCCGCGCCGTGATGGCATTGTTGGAATATTTGCCATAGCCCACGTAGGCGCTCTCCAAACGGAAATAGTCATTGTACAACACCTTTTCAATCACCCGCTCAATGTTCATGGCGTGGGCAAAGGCGTAGCGCAGCCGGGGATCCTTGAAAATGTCCCGATCCAGGTTGAGCCACAAGCCCTGGGCCGATTGGGGGGTGTCGTTGAAAAACCACATACGATGCACA
>JASFFM010000454.1:0-3391 GCA_050124295.1 Desulfobacterales bacterium
CCGCCTGGGGACTGTGTCCCGCGGCTGGCTTGGCGACTCGCTGCGCTTCGTTAGCGGGGATGGCCATCGAAGAGCCATTGGCTCTTGGGGCTGATCAAAACAACCGACGCCGGTATCGTCCCTGGCGTAATGGGACTGGACGCTCGGGCGATGGTGATTATTATGACATGACATCTGACGGCCCCTCAATGGAGACATACAATGACCGAAATCACCGACGATCGTCTGGCCAGTTTGGAATTGAGCGTAATCTGGGAGAAAAATGGCGTCAAGCACACGGACGCCGTCTACATTCAGCGGGTCAATTTCTGGCGCGACCAGTTCCCGCAAGCCCTGCGCCGCGAACTCATGGGCGCGGGCGCAGGGGATATCGTTGCCCAGTCCTTCACCCCCGGTGAACTCGTTGCGCTGCCGGACCCCAAAATGAGCCATAGGGTTGCCCACCGTCATATCGAAGGTCAGCGTCCGGATGGAAGCCCCCTGGTTCCCCGCTACGGGCGCTTTTACCCGCGCGGGATCCTGCGCGGGGTGCCCGGTGTCTATCGCGGCAACAGGGAACCCTTTCGCTGTACGGATAGGGATGCGGATGGCATCCGTGCTGATTTGAACCACCCCCTGGCAGGCCAAGCGCTGCGTCTCGAAGCCCATATCACGGACGTGCGGGAAAAATTCGAAGAACATGGCGGCACGGTCAATGACTGGGTCGAACAGGTCCTGTCGGGCCCCGGCATGCAGTCCCGCTACAATGGCGTAGCGACCCGCTTTTTCGAGGGACCGGCCCTCGAGCGTGAAGACGCCACCGACGATCGGCAGTTCTATGCCCCGACCCGCATGGTGCAGCATATCGATGCCCAGGCCATCGCGACCATCTCCGCGCTCTATGGGCGCTTGATTGCCCCCGGCAGCCGGGTGCTGGATCTCATGAGCAGTTGGACGTCCCACCTGCCGGATGATCTGGCGGAGGTCTCGGTGACGGGGTTGGGGATGAATGCCGAAGAGTTGGCGGCCAATGCGCGTTTGAACGCCTATGATGTTCACGATCTGAATCGGACGCCACAGCTGCCCTACCTGGACAATGCTTTCGAGGCCGTCATCTGCACGGTTTCAGTGGAGTATCTGACCCAGCCGTTCGCGATCTTTGCCGACGTGGCCCGCGTGCTGGCCCCCGGTGGAATTTTCGTGGTAACCTTCTCCGATCGCTGGTTTCCCACCAAAGCCATCCGCATCTGGAAGGAACTGCATCCCTTCGAACGTATGGGCTTGGTTCTGGAGCTGTTTCGCGATAGCGGACAGTTTCAATCGCTGGAGACGTTTTCCAGCCAGGGCTGGCCGCGTCCCGAAAACGACACGTACGCCGACCGGATGGCATTTTCCGACCCGGTATTCGCGGTTTGGGGCCGCCGATCCTAAGCGGGGCTATTTTGCCTGCAACCCTAGGATCTTGACCTGAACCGCCCCAAGGCCTTATCTGGAGATGCGACGAGGGAAAGCCCCCCGGCGATACCTTGCTGATCTCGGAGACACATTACTGTGGCTTGCATTTTAGCGGTTCCCCCTTTAATCTGATGACCTTTCGAAAACTGGTCCGATCCTCACCGTCATCACGGAGGCAGCAGGCATGGAGCGGCTCGCGCAACAGATCCAATTCGTTTGCGAACTCGACAAACTCAAGCAGGTCCAGCGGCAGACCTGGATTACGGATACCAGCCGCAAGGAAAACACGGCCGAACATTCCTGGCACATCGCCACGATGGCCTTGGTCCTGGCCGAGTATGCACCGGTCAATGGTCTGGACGTGGACCGGGTCATCCAGATGCTTCTCATTCACGATATTGTCGAGATCGATGCCGGGGACACGTACTGCTATGACCGCGCGGCCGCAACGCAGCAGGCCGACCATGAAACGCGCGCCGCACAGCGTCTTTTTGGATTACTCCCCCGGGATTTGAGCGAGCGCTTCCAGGCCCTATGGGAAGAGTTCGAAGCGCGCCAAACGCCGGAAGCGCAGCTGGCCAATGCCCTCGACCGCCTGCAGCCCGTCCTGAACAATTACCACACCGGCGGCAAATCCTGGCTGGCCAACGGCATTACGCGTCAGCAGGTGCGCGAACGCAACCGTATCGTGGAAACGGCCGCCCCCGCCCTTTGGGCCTATATCGAAGATCTCCTCGAAAAGGCCGTGCGCCAGGGCATGCTGCAAGATTGAGTCTTTTTAGAATGACGCCTGGCAGCAATACCTGCCGCCAGAATTGATCGGGGCACCGATGACCATTTCTGGTCGCCCCCCCCCAGCATCAGGAGGTTTTCGCTTTTGCCGACCACCGCCCCCATCATCGACGCGCATGATCTGAGCCGTGTCTATCCCCTGGGAGACAGTGCGGTGGTGGGCTTAAACCGCGTGTCGTTGACCATAGCGCCGGGCGAACTGGTGGTTCTCAAGGGCAACAGCGGTTCCGGCAAAAGCACATTGCTCTCCCTCCTGGCCGGTCTCGACGAGCCCACCGAGGGAAGCCTGCAGGTGGCGGGCTATGACCTGTTGCATTTATCCGAAATCCAGAAAAACCGTTACCGGCGCGAGGTGGTGGGCATGATTTTTCAGGCCTTCAACCTGCTGCCCACCATGAGTGTCATGGAAAACGTCTGCCTGCCGGCCCTCCTGGCCGGAAAACCGTATCCGGAAACCATCCATCGGGCCGGCGAGCTGTTGGACTGGCTGGAGATGGGCGCGCGCCGCAATCATCGTCCGGCCCAGCTTTCGGGCGGCGAAATGCAGCGCACGGCCATTGCCCGGGCCCTGATCAGCGACCCGGCCTTGATCCTGGCGGATGAGCCCACCGGCAATCTGGACAGCCGCAACGGCGAGCGCGTGATCGAACTCCTGCGGGAGCTGAATCGGCGCTGGCGGCGCACGGTGGTAATCGCGACCCACAGCAACCTGGCCGATCCGTTCGCCACCCTGCAGATCTGCCTCAAAGACGGTGCCATCAACGATTCGACATGCGACCGTTGATCTTCTTCCTACGCCTTTTCAGCTGGTTCAGCCTGCGCCAGGTCCGTCAGCACCCCTGGCGGGCGGCCACCGTCCTGGCCGGCGTGGCCCTGGGGGCCGCGGTGTTCGGCAGCGTGCGCATGGCCGTGAACGCCTCTCTGGACACCTTCGGCCGCAGCATGGATGTTGTGGCCGGCCGTACCGACCATACGGTGACGCGCCCCGGAGGGCGGGTCGATGAGGCTCTCGTGGTGCCATTGCTGGCCCACCCGGCCGTGCGGGCCGCATCCCCATTTTTGTCGACCTATACCCGCGCCCGCGACGGCTCCGGCCGCTCCTTTCTGCTGATCGGCCTGGACCCGATCCTCGACCGGCCCCTGCGGGAATGGCAGGTCGCACAGG
>JASFFM010000455.1:0-3384 GCA_050124295.1 Desulfobacterales bacterium
AGAAATTGCAGCGCACATCCATGATGCCGCTCTGCCTACGCAGGGTTTCCTCGATCACCCAGGCACAGGCCGGGCACCACATGCCCTCGACGACTAGATGGATGGCCAGAGCGCCGTCTGGATCGCTGGCACCAGCGCCGGCCCGGGATGCGCCAGGATGGGGGGGGTGCGGGCGCTCGGCAAAGGTCGCCAGATCGTCTTCGGAACGGGGGATAACGCCCATCTCGACGCAGCGCCGATACAATTCGGTTTGGCGGAATCGGGCCGGGTCGTCACCCGGGGTGACCTCGGCCAGCATGAGGTAAACCTGCCGGCAGCCCTGGCAGCAGAAGTGGACCTGGTGGTCATCCCGGGTCAACGGGATACGGGCATAGCGCAATGGCAGACCGCAGAGATAACAGGCATCCGGAACGCTCGTCATGACCAGAAACGCTCCCGGACGCCGCTAATTTTTGCGGGGGGAAAGGGGGCCCTGTCGTCTGGCCCGGGCTGCCGTTGCAAGGGTCTACACCGCAAGCCTGCAACCTGACCCTGGCGGATCGGCACACCCGCTTTAGGCCTGGCCCGGGTGTCAGCGCACCCCAAGGGATTTGACATAATGAACGATCTTCCAGCGCTCGTCCGGAAAAATCGTTGTGGCCAGGGCCGGCTGGCGGCCACCGGGACGGTCGATGCCGTAGCTGATTTCCTTGAACATCTTGCCGTCACCCGTGGCCTGGACTTCCGGGCTGCGCAAATCCGTGGGCAGGGGCGCAAAGCTTTGACCCACCGTTCCCTGGCCATCGTGGTTGGGACCATGACACTGCTGGCAGAAGGTGAAATAGAGTTTGCCGCCCTCTTCGATAATCGCGGCCGAGGCCGGCGCGAGAGGCGAGCGCAGGGTGGCCGCATCGGCCGTGCGGTAGAGGGCTTCCCCCCCGTGCACCGGAACGACATCCTCATCCATGACCAGGATCGGATCCTCGTGGGGGCGAACCGCAGGTGTCTGCCACATACGACCCCACTTGAAATAGGTGTCGTAGATCGTAATGACAGAATAGGCCCCGAAGAAAACGGTCAGCGCGCTGACGATGATGATCAGGTTCTTTTTCATTCACTCCCCCTCGGCGCCCAGGATGTGTTGGGGGTACGGCAGGGGCGGATAGACCGCGTAGGGCGACTCTGCAGGAACGTCCAGGATGGGACGATAGTCCCAGCCGGGCTGCCCCTGGTCGCCCACCATCATCCATGCCAGCGCTCCCTTGAAGAGAATGAGTACGACGACCGCCATGATGACGATATAAGTCTTCAGGGCCGAGCCGTGGGAATCGGAATTATCCATTTTAAATCACCCTCTCGATGAGCCCGCTGACAATGATATAGCCGAAACCCCAGATGACCGTTCCAGCAATCACCAGGATCAGGACCAGCGGGAATGGTTTATTCTGCTCCTCGATACCGCCGGGGAAGGTATAGTGGACTTTGTCACCTTCATCGTCTTCCCGGCCGCGAAAATGCATATAGCCCAGCGCAGACGCAAAGACCAGCAGTGCGGTCAAGGCCGGCAGAAGGTAGAGGATAAAATGCTGGAAATTAAGCAGTTCAAAATAGCGCGGATGCATGCGCCGCTCCCTTCGCTTTGAGCGTTTGCTTTCTTGTGGTCACCAGCGGTACAGCGTGAAAAAAAGGATCGCCGCGGTCGTGGCCAGCCCGGCGCAGGCCAATCCCAGAAGGACGATGCCCTCCCAGCGGTTCATCCGGGTCACCTTGGCTGCCGAACCGGGATGGGGCTCATCCGCCAACGGCAGAAACCGCAGGCGACTCTGGTCACGAAATTGCTTATGCCGCAGGGCCCAGAAAAGCACGATCAGGCTGATCACAAAACCGGACAGCATGTAGGCGATAAAATAGGGATAGTACATATCGGTTTTACGTCCTTGAAGGCTGACCGCATGGCATTCGGTGTCACCTTCCTTATCCGCAATGAGGTCGTCAGGGCTCGTAGGCGGCATCGATGCCGCGCGGTGGCCCGTTGGAATCGACCTCGTTGATGAAATAGGCGGCGATATAGTTGCCCACGTCC
The DNA here is from genome assembly GCA_050124295.1 of Desulfobacterales bacterium. GTDB lineage: Bacteria > Desulfobacterota > Desulfobacteria > Desulfobacterales > UBA5852 > JABZFP01. The sequence goes on from JASFFM010000455.1 coordinate 2,063, forward strand.
CAGAGTTTTTCGCTTTCGAGATCCTTTTTGAAATAGGGCATGGCCGTGCCGGTAATGCCGTTCATCAACTGGTAGTAGATGATACCGCCGGAGATCTCGCGTCCCTTGAGAATGGTGAAATTAAGCGGCGGCGGATAGATCCAGGGCTGGGCATCGCCCATACCATCGCCCACCGGCCCGTGGCAGCCGATACAGAACCCCTGGTAGATCATGCGCCCGCGCTCCAGGCTGTAATCGGTGGCGGCATAGGGATTGGGAATATCGCGCCATCCCTGGGGCACGATTTCCGCGAGCCAGCGGACATTCGCATCAATGCCGGCCTCATAGGCCCGGATGGATTCTTTTTTCCAGAAGCGCTGGCGGGCCATGCGCTTGTCGGCGGCCTTCATGCCCAGACTTTGGACGTAGGACGTGAGCAGTTCGATCTTTTCCATGCCCAGATACTCGAAGGGCGGCATGATCGAATTGGGCCGCGTGTAGCGGGGGTTGATGAAATGGGCGATATGCCAGTCATCCGGGTGTTCGCCGCCCTCCTGGGAAAGGTCGACCCCGGTGCGCTGGGAGCCGAGCAGGATCGGCCGGTCCTGGACGTAGTCGCCGGCCTGGGCGATGCGGGTGGCGCCATGGCCCCAGTCAATGGCCCGGATGGACTGGCTGTGACAGTAGACGCACCCGTTGGCGATGTAAATTTTGCGGCCGGCAGCTTCCGCTTCGGTGCGGTAACGGAAGATCTCCGAGGGCGTATAGTCGGCCTGCTGATAGGGCCAGAACACCACGACAAAGACCACCGCCGCAAGAATGGTGACGGAACCCAGCACTACGGCGGTGGGGGTCATTTTTTGACTCATGCTTCTTCTCCGGGGTTAAAATAAATGGTCCGAATGACATTGTAGAGACCGATATAGGCCCCGATCGCAATCAACAGGCCGATGGACAGTCGTACGACGTAATACGAGTGGATCTCCGGCAGGGTGCGGTAGAGGGTTTCGCCGGCGAACCAGGAATTGCCCTGGACAAGGCCTGCAATCGTGAGCACCACCGTAAAACCGACGATGCCGATCAGCACCAGCCAGTACTGCAGATCAGCCAGATACCGGCTGTAGAGCGGCTTGCCGGTAATTTTGGGCAGAATGTAATAAAGCCCGCCCAGGGCACTCAGGCCGGCGAAGCCCAGCACGCCCAGATGGGAATGGGCAATGACCCAGTTGTTGAAATGGGTGATGCGCTGCACCTGGGGTAAGGCCATGATCGACCCCTGAATGCTGACGAAAAAGTAGAAGATGGTGCCTGTAAAGATGAATTTACCGGCGATGTCGGCGTGG
>JASFFM010000456.1:0-3384 GCA_050124295.1 Desulfobacterales bacterium
CTCGACCCTTAGAATCCGCAAGCCTTGATCTCGAACATTTTACGAATCCGTCCGATATATGAAATGAGTGATTTCAGATTCATCTCTCATGCATTTCAATGGGCGACGCCACTGCCTGAAAAAGCAGGCTGATGTTTTAAACGCACACCGATAAAAATTGACTGCTTTCATTGCCCGGATTTTCTTTTACGAACCGCCCTCCGACTTATTCGGATAACAGGACCTGCCCCAAGCGGTCAACCATCAGGTCCGCGTCCGCATCGCTGATGTTGAGAGGCGGCGACACGCGAATGGTATGGCCGTGACTGTCGTTGATGATCAGGCCCAGATCGACCAGTTTACGGCAGAAGTCCATGGCATTGCGTTCCTTGACCTGGATGCCGATGAAGAGTCCTTTGCCGCGCACTTCCCGAACGTGGGGCGATCGGTCGGCCAGCTGCCGGATGGCTTTCTTCACCCGGGCGCCCTGCCGGGCCGAGGCGGCAACCAGGTTCTCCTCCTCGATCACATCGAGTCCGGCGATGCCGGCCACGCAAGCCAGGGGATAGCCGCCGAAGGTGGAACCGTCCGAACCCACCTTGAAGGCCATGTCCATGAGGTCGGCATGCGTGATAAAGACAGACAGCGGCACCAGACCGCCGGAAAGGGCCTTGCCCAGAATCAGGCCATCGGGAAGGACATTCTCGTGCTGGAAACAGAAGCGTTTACCGGTGCGCCCCAGGCCCACCTGGATCTCGTCGAACAACAGCAGCAGGTCGTGGCGGTCGGCAATCTCGCGCAGGCCCTTTAAAAAGCCGGCCGGGGGCACATTCATCCCGCCTTCGCCCTGCATGGGCTCCACCAGAATGCCGCAGGTATTTTCGTTGACGGCGTCCGCCACGGCATCCAGGTTGCCATATTCCACCGTCACGAAACCGGGCGTCAAGGGACCGAAGCCGCGGCGGTATTTGTCCGTCGAAGAAAAGGATACCACGGTGATCATGCGCCCGTGGAAATTGCGGTCGAAAACAATGATCTCCTGGCGACCGTCCGGTATGCCTTTGGTCTTCCAGCCGTAAAAGCGGGCCATCTTGATGGCCGTCTCCACCGATTCGACGCCGCCGTTCTTGGGCAGCACCTTGTTGCCGGCGGCACCGAAGCGCGGGCCCAGGGGGGGCACGAACTCGGCCATGCGGGACAGAAACAATCCCAGGGGGTCGGTGTAGACCACATTGGAGAGCACGGAGCCGTAATCCCCCATGAGGGCCCTGATGAGGGCGTTGACGATTTTGGGATGGTGATGCCCCGGATTGGCGGCGGAATAGGCGGCCAGGCAGTCCAGGTAACGCCGCCCGTCGACATCCGTAATCCAGCTGCCGCGGGCCCGACGGACCACCACGTCCAGACGCGCGTAATGGTGGGCGCCATAGCGTTCCTCCAGAGCCCGAATCGTGTCGTCCGGCGTGTGGGAAAATCCGTAAACCGGGGCCGTTTTAACAGGGGTGAGGGTGGAAATCATGGCGACCTCCTGGCATTTATGTTGCTATCTTAGTAGCAACAATAATATCATCATTATTCGCGCACTGTCAATCGCCGATGGGCGGGGCCTTGTGGGCTTTCAAGCGGATAGTGCCAACACGGTTGACCTTTGGTCCTCATCATCGATTCAGTGTGGCCCGGCATTCGATCCGCTAGCGCTTTCTTCGGTATTTTAGCGCCCTGTCTTGAATCTTTAGCGGACCCGACGCATAATCGGCCCAGCACCGGGGCACCGATGGGGGGGCGGCGGGAGCGGTGCTTCCCAACGTTTCCTCAGCTGCCTGGTGGGGAAACGTCAATGTCGTCTGCCGAGGCGCTAAACGGCTTTGGTAAGGTTTGCAAACATCCGCGCATCATTAGATAAAGGTGACCCCGATGGACATCACCAGCCTTCTCCAGGATTTCGCCTTTTCCAAATACGAATCTTCCTGCTACCTGGCCCTCCTAACTCAGCACCCCTGCAACGGCTCCCAGTTGAGCAAACTCTCCGGGATCGCCCGCTCCCGGATCTACGATGTGCTGCGTGGACTCACCCGCAAGGGTATCGTCTTCGAAATCGAGAAAGGCCTGTTCGTACCCCTGCCTTTCGATGAGCTCAAAAAACGCCTCCAGAGCCAGTTTGCCGCCAACTTGCGGCTGCTCGAAAAACAGGTCAAACAACGCCACCCGGACACCGATTATGACTATCTGCTCACCGTCCGGGGCCGCCGCGAAGCCATCCGCAAAGCCGTCGATATCATTGACGGCGCCCGCGAGGAGATCTATTTGCGCCTGTTTCCGAACACCTGGCAGCGCCTCAAAAATGCTATCTGCAAGGCCCGGGACCGGGGAGTGGGCCTACGGTTGGTGGGCATGGGGGCCATTCCGGCCATTTGCGAAATTCAGGTCACGCACCCCGAAACAGCCGCCCTGCGTGAAAAGCTCGGCGGGGAGTCCGTCGACATCATCGTGGATCAATCGGAAGCCCTGGTGGGCATATTCGAAACCGGCCAGGAGGCCGCATCCCCGATCATCTGGACCCGCAACCGCTGGTTCGTGATTGCCAGCCGGGACAGCCTGCGCCACGACTTCTATCACTACTTCCTGGACAAGATCTACGACCGCGGTGAAACCCTCAGCCCACAGGATCAAGCCATTTACGAATTTATCAAGCAGGATGATTAGGGGTGAATTCCAATCCCCAGGGGAACCGAGCGATGATCCGCCGTCGCGTGACATGTTCGGGTTAGGGGGTGGACGGATCAGGGGCCGCTTTAGCGGAGGTTTTGGCCAAGGGCGCCACCCAACCACGAAACGCTTCCAGGGGTAAGCTGGGAGAAGCATTGTCCCGCAGCGGACGGCGCGTGTCAGGCAGGGCACCATAGAGATAGCGCACCTCGGTGCGCCCCTCCAGCGGACGATCGAGGAGAATCCGGATCGTTCGGGGGCCTTGACGAAAGACTTTTTGAATGGGGGCGACACCCTGCGCATCGGCAACCGCCCAGCCGGTGATGCCGCTCGAGGGGGCAATATCGGTGCCACCGCGATGGGTCAGGGTCACCTCCAGCCCCCGCGCATCGAAGGACCCAACCGCCGCGACCGCAGGACCGCGATAGAAACCAACCCGCCCCAGAACATACAAAACCGTCTGGGCCACCCGAAGCCCCATGCGCGTGTAAGCCGCCGGTGTCAGATGCTGTTTGCCCAGGTTGGGTAAATCGAGCGTGGTGGCCGCCAGATAGCATTCGAGCACGCGATCGGCAACTTCCCATTGCGCCTCGCGGATGGCCTGGTGCGGTTCATCCAGACCGCCCGGTCGTTTGACCATGCCCACCACCAGAAAAGGCAGCTGGGCGCGGGCCGAAGCATTGCCGATATCGCGACGCA
>JASFFM010000457.1:0-3372 GCA_050124295.1 Desulfobacterales bacterium
ACCACATCAGGGAAGCGGTAGGTGATATCCCCAATGCACCTTGCGCGCGAATTGAACATGCGCTTTGGTCGAATAACTTCGGCTTCGCTTTGCGCCCAAAAAAACGCAGAGGGGCCACAAACACCCCTCTGCGCCGGTTGCCGTTTCAAAATGTCTTCCATTTCGCAATGGTCGACACGATGTCTTTATTCCTTGACCACCTTGTAGTCGTTGATTTTGATGACCTTCTTTCCGTCACTGTCCTCCATGACGGTGCCCTTGACTTCGATTTTCTGGCCGACTTGACCCTCCAACTCGAGGCTGGCGCCATCCTTGGCCATCTGATATTCTTGGCCCTGATCATCGACCAAAAGCCCGCCTTGGAGAATGGTTCCCGTCAACTGAACTTCTTCCGGGGCCGCCGCACTTGCCGCCCACCCAGTGCCTGCCAGTAAAAGAACCATCGTCAATCCAATCACCATGTAAAATGCATTGCGTTTCATGGTCAAACCTCCCTTTTTTTAGTGGTTAAACTGCCCGCAGGCTCTGGATGGCCAGTCCACAGGGCGCCTCTACATCCCTGAAGCCTCACGGAAAAAGCACTATCGCTGGTCCGCATTGACGGGCATACCAGGTATTAGCAAAGGTGGTGCCAATACAAGATATCAACCTAACAAATAAATATCATTTGGTTTTTTATTATTATGGCACCACCCACAAGATACCAACTGAATGATTTTTCCTTCAGGGAGAACCGCTTGATAACATCCCCACAAAGAAAACGCCGGGTCGACAGGGGTCAAATTTTGGCCGGAGGGATGCCAGCCTAAATGGCGCCGGCAAGGTCATGGTAGGCGCATCGTCGGAGGGGGAAAAAGCCGGGGGGCAAAAATCCACCCCCCCAAAATACATTGGCAAAGGGGGGCCAAGATCTGTGCAATATACCATACGAAAGCTGGATGAAAAATCCTACACCTGCAAAATTATCACAAAGAATCAACAACTTGCCATATTTATCGCCAGTTGAGAGTCGAAGATATTGTAGGGATAAACAGTCATCACAGGTCCCAATAAGCCCCCCGCATAATTAATATATTAAATGAATACAAAGATTTATGGGCATGGTACGGCTTTTGCTGTATATCTGAGCAGATGGACGGTTCAACCGGTTTGCTCAAGGAAGGAGTCTGGCATGAGAATACTTGTTGTCGATGATACCCGAATCATTCTGTCCGTGACGGAGGCTATCCTCACCCAGGAACGTCATGAGGTGTTCACCGCGGCCAACGGCGGGGAGGGGTATGCTGTTTTCGGCGACGTTCGGCCGGATATGGTCATTACGGACATTGAAATGCCCTGGCAGGACGGACTGTCCATGATGCAGTTGATCCGGCAGACCCACCCCCATGTCTATACGATATACATGACTGGAAATCCCGGGCCTTATCAGCGATGTCTGGACGCTGAACGGGACACCTATCAAGCAAGCGTCGTTTACAAACCCTTCACCCGCAGCGATCTGCTCCAGGCGGTCACCGAGGTCGTGATGCAACCGTCGCCGTCTCGAAGGGCGCTCCACCCTGGAAATCCCTTGGGGTCTGTTGACCCGACATCCTACCCCCCGGAGAATCGCTGCCTGGCCTCATTGAGTGCGGCCAGTTTCCGACGGGAGCGCGGTTATGAAAAAATCGATCGCATGGTTGGTCTTGGCAGCTATTTGGATGCCAGCCCTGCTGGCGGCCGCGGGTGAAAGCCACCCGACCGCCAACGGCACGACGCAGGCCGTCACCGGGACCATATTATCGGTGAGCTATGCCACGGGCGATATCCTGATTTGTCAGGATAGCGGCTCATTGTTGGCCCTTTACGGTTTGAATCGCGCGCGCCTGCGCGACATAGGTGCCGGTGACCGGGTCTCGGTAACCTTTGGCGAGAATCTCGAAGTATCCGCCATCGAAAGAATCGATTTGTAGCCCTAACCGGAACGGCGATGTCGATGATCCCACCCTTCCCGGATGGCGCCGACCGGCATATGTTTCGCCCCTCCTCGGCAAACACCATCCGGGAATAAATCCGTTGGGGCGGCCCCGGGCACTTCCGGAAGCCGTTCTCAAGACGCCCGCGCCTTGAGCTCAGTACGCCCATTTCAAATAAACCGCACCCCAGGTAAAACCAGCGCCAAAAGCGGCCATCACGAGATTGTCTCCCCGTCGCAACCGATCTTCGTAATCAAAAAGGCAGAGGGGGATCGTGCCGCTGGTGGTGTTACCGTATTTATGGATATTGAGCATGACCTTTTCAGGGCCGATGCCCATTTTTTCGGCCGTGGCATCAATAATGCGTTTGTTGGCCTGATGAGGCACAAGAAAGGTTATGTCCTCAGCTTCGAGCCCGTTGCGGGACATGATTTCATAGGCCGTTTGGGCCATGTTCTTGACGGCAAATTTAAATACCGTGGGGCCTTCCTGGTAGACATAGTGTTCGCGGGCCGTCACGGTTTCAATGCTGGAAGGGCGGCGACTGCCGCCGGCCTTCATGTGCAGGAAAGGCTCGCCGGACCCATCTGCCCGCAACAGGGCGTCGCGCAGCCCCAGCCCCTCGCGCGAGGGCTCCAGCAACACGGCACCGCCGCCGTCGCCGAAAATGATGCAGGTCGTGCGATCTTGGTAGTCAATGATGGCGGACATCTTGTCCGCCCCCACGACAATGACTTTACGACAATGGCCTGTGGTGATGTATTGCGCGGCTGTCGTCAGGGCGAAAAGAAAACCGGAGCAACCTGCCTGAAGGTCGAAACTGAAGGCCTTGGCGGCACCGACGGCATTGGCGATGATATTCCCGGTGGCCGGAAAGAGCATGTCGGGGGTTGTGGTGGCACAGATCAGTAGATCGATATCCTGAGGATCCGTGCCGGTCTTTTCAAGTAGGCCTTCCACAGCCTTGATACCGATTACCGAGGTCCCCTGGTCATCGCCTCGGAGAATATGCCGCTCCTTGATTCCGGTGCGGGTCGTGATCCACTCATCGCTGGTATCCACCATGGTGGCCAATTCAGTATTGGTCAGCACATCATCCGGCACCCAGGCATGAATTCCGGTTATGGCAGCCGTTGTCGTGACCATTGCTTAGATAAGTCCTTTCACCGCTTCGTGATTGCTGTTGCGAAAACCACCTCGGCGGAGGGGCAGAACGCCGGTCAACATTCACCGGCGTGGCCGTAGATCGGGGAGGGTATGATGCCCCCCGGAAAGCCCTTCATCCACCCCGCGGGTTTGTGCCCCGGCTGGATACCCATTTGCGTGTGCCATGGCGGCAAGCATCGACAGGCTTTCGGGAGAAAATAGGGAATGCGCCCCGGCGACTTGTTGCCTAGGACGAATTCTGCAATGATTC
>JASFFM010000458.1:0-3368 GCA_050124295.1 Desulfobacterales bacterium
CAAACTGTTTCGATTTGTTATTCAGATATCGATGCAACCATCTTATTCCGCTGCACGCACACCCCGATTAGAATTGCCTCTGTTCACGGTCGATTCGATCCTGCATGGCGCCCGCTTCTTACTGGCCGATCAACACAAAAGGCCCCCAGAACAAGGGGTGCGCCATGGCGGCGAGGGTTTCCTGGGTGGTTTCGGCCTGAAAACCAGGCCCGTTCATGAGCGCGATCATCGATTGGCGCAGCGCTTCGGCCCGGGTAATGTCTTTATTCCTGCCGAGGATATCAAAGATCCCCACCGTCAATTTGCGGGCCGAGGTCGTTTCCACGGGCCACATGGTCACCAGCGTCGATCGCGCGCCGGCATAAAAAAAGGATTGGGCCAGTCCGGTGATGGCATTGGTGCCCTCTTGGGAGGATGCACCCGAGTTACAGGCCGACAGGACGACCCAGTCCGCATCCAGGTTCAGCCTGAGGATATCGTCCGTCGTCAGCAGGCCGTCCTGGTCCTTCTCACCGGTCGCGGCAGGGGAGGACAAGGCCAGCGCTGGTTGGAGAAGGCCGTCGAGGTCGCCCGGCAGCAATCCATGGGTGGCAAAGGCAAGAATGCGCCGATTATCCAGAGGCATCGATTTAACGGCTGATTCCGTCGCCTTCAAACCGAGCACCGCGTCGGATTCACTGCCGCCGGATGCCCGGGCGATGGCCCTGACCTCGATGGCTGTGTCCGGAAGCGGTACGAGACTCTCGAGGCCGCAGGATACCTGTCCACCCTGATCCCCCAGATCCCCGCCGCCATCGGTGACCCGCACCGCGCGTCGTTTAACCATGCCGGAGCGCTGCCGCAGGGCGTCGTTGCGGTCATCCGGGCGGGCGTTGGGATTGAAAACTGGATCGCCAAAACCCAAAAAGGCCAGACGATCGGGTTTGCCTTCCGGCATCTCGCGCAGCATTTTCAGGGAAACGATACCGGGCACCATGCTGACAGCGGTTGTTTTGGCCAGCCAATCGATGTCCCGGTAATGGGCGAAAAGAGGGAAATCCTGTTCGACCGGATTCCCCGGTGGTTTGGTGACCAGGACGGAAAAGGGCAACGTCGCCAGGGGGCCGGATGTGGTGACAATGAGGTGGTCCATTTCCTGGGTCGAAATACGAAGGGGAGCGAAAAGCCGTGTGTATAGAGAATAGGCCCGTCTGGTGTCAAAGGGGGGAATATCGCCAAGGACACGGACTTGGCTGGGTGCCAGCGCTTTGCGAAGATGGGCGACCTCTGCCGCGATGGCGGATTCCGTCAGCGGTATCCGCGCGAAATGAAGGTCACCATCTTTCCGGACTGCCCAGGCATAGCTCGCCTCCGGCCCGCTGACGATACTGACCATGATTTCGTTGGGTGCCAGAAGCGCTTTCACTTGGGTCGGGTTGAGCAAGGCCGGTGAGGAAAGCGCTGCATAGTCAGGGAATTGATTTTCGATTTCTTGACGCAGCGAATCCCGGGCGGTTTTGGCCAGTTCCCAGCGCTGCTTCAGCGACGCTGTTGGGCTGCCGTTTGTATTGGCGATGGCCCTATCAAGGGCTTTGATTTGAAGAAGCAGGTCTTGTTCTTTCCTGACCAGGTCCAGGAGGGCCGGATTGCTGGCTGCTGCACGCCCGCGCAGGGAGGCGATCGCATTCTGGAATTCATTGCCGCGAAGGACGTCGGCCAGCATGAATCCCAGCGCCACCCCCTCTTGGTCACCGCGTGCGGAAATAACTTCCAGGCAGGCATCGATCATACGCTTGCGTCGAATCCGCGTGGGTGTATCGTTAAGATCAAGATTGGTGAGATAGGTTTTTTCGGTCTGCCGGAAGTCTTTCCAAGCCTTGTCGATTTGGCCCGTTTTCGCGTAGACGTAGCCACGCAAGCAGATCGCCTCCATGACACTAGGGTGATCGGATCCAAGTCTTTCTTTGCGTTGGGCGATGAGACCTTCTGCCAGGTCAAAAGCCGGATCGATCCGACCGCTGTCCGCCAACAGGATGACAAAATCCGGATAGGTCAATTCTTTCTCGATACCGATGCGGCGCCCGCCCAGAAGCGTGAGGGATTTATCGTATTGATTCAAAGCTTCGTCGCTGCTCCCCAACAGGGCCAGCGTCCGGGCATGGGCGAGGCGTAGTGCGATGCTCCAGAGATCCTTTTCTCGGCGCGCATTCATGCGCAGGGATTCGCGCATCAACCGTTCGGCTTCTTCGACACGCCCCTGAGCCAGCAATACTTCCGCCAACGTTCGCAGCATATAGCCGACATAAGCCGTTTCCTCGCCTGAAAGTCCGAGCGCCTTGCGGATGGTCTCCCTGGCCTGAAGCTCGGCCTGGATATATTTTTCCTGATGAAGCAGGTTTTTGGCAATCGATCCCTGGGCTTGAACCTCCAGGATTGGATATTCTTTAAATCTTTGCATGTAATCAAACTGCTTCCACCGATGGGATTCCGCCTCGGACCAATGCCCATAAGACTCAAGCACCATGGCTTGCATGCGCGACATGGTCCCGACCAGACCCGGTTTACGTTGGGGTATGCTGGGGTTCCTGGAGAGGGCTGAGCGATATTGATTTAACGCCTTTTGCATTTCCTTTTCGGCTTCTTCCAGTCGCCCCATGCGGCAAAGATGCCGCACAATGTATGCACGGTGGGATATATAGCCCGAATGCTGTTGGGCTTCCCTGAAATAGGAAAGCGCTTTTTCCATGTCATTGCCGGCAACGGAAAGCCCGGCGCCGAATAATATCTCTCCTCGCAGCCTTGTATCCAACCCAGGAGCTTGGCGGGCATATTCCAGAGACCTTAAGGCATCTTTTTCCATTCGCTCAAGATCACCCACAAATTGCGTCGCTTGGTAACGTTCGAAGTAGAATTTGGCCAAGGTTTCATTGCTGGCCAGGGCGGGAGGATTCTGAGCGAGAGTCTCGTGGGCCTTTTGACGGCCGTCTTCGTCTATGACGATCGGCTGTCTTAACAATGCGAGGATATCATCGATTCGACGGGGTGGGGGTACAAAGGCCGCATCCTGCATGGACAAGGCGTAATTGCGGGCTTCCTCGACGTCCATTTTTTGGGCGCAGCCTATCGCGCCGATCAACGTAAGCATCAACATCAACAGGATTGGGAGTCGCATAGCCGCCTCTTTGGGTTGCCTTGAAAGATCGGTCGCATGATGTTGCCCTGGTGGTATGTCTTTTGAATTCCAGAAAAATGGCCGGCTGCAACGGCAGGCGAGTGGATATCGCCGCGGATGAGATTCACAACGCATCGTCCCAACGGTATGAATGATCTCGCGTGATAGGGCCACCCAACATGATCAGCAATGGCAAGGCAATGGTTGATCAGTCTTT
>JASFFM010000459.1:0-3368 GCA_050124295.1 Desulfobacterales bacterium
ATCGATATCCGTTCCCTGGTAGCTAAATTGCAGCCCGCCAATGGTCTCTTCGACCGCGGCCTTGATCAGCTTTTCGGTAAAGGCCATGTTGTCCAGGTAGTTCCAGTAGGCGGCATAGTATTCCAGCATGGTGAAGTCGGGCAGGTGGGAAGGGTCGATCCCTTCGTTGCGAAAACAGCGGGCAAATTCGTAAACCCGGTTGTACCCGCCGGCAATGGCGCGTTTCAGGTAGGTTTCGGGAGCAATCCGCAGATAGACATCGATGTCTAAAGCATTGTAGTGGGTCAGAAAAGGTTTGGCCAGCGCGCCGCTGGCCTTGTTGATCAAAACGGGCGTATCGATCTCGATGAACTTGTGGCGGTTGAGGTAGTCGCGGATCGTGTTGATCAATTTGGTGCGCAGTTGGAATCGCTCCACGGACGCGCGCGACGCGATCAGATCCAGATAGCGCTTGCGGTATTTCTGCTCCTTGTCGGTAATGCCATGAAACTTTTCCGGAAGGGGCCGTAAGGCTTTGGCCAGCAGGGTCCAATCCCGGACCGCAATTGTTTTCTCCTGGGTCCGGGTGGTGAAGATTTCACCGGTCAGACCGATGTAATCCCCGATATCGACCGTGTCTTTGAACTGCTGGTAGGTGGCCTCGATGAAATCCTTTTTCATCAGGAACTGAAACCGGCCGTCGATGTCGGCAAGGTGGCCGAAGGTCATTTTGCCCATTTTGCGCAGGCTGACGATCCGGCCGGCCACGGCGACGTCCTTTTGGCCGTCCTGCAATTGCACCGCCTCGCTCAGATCGTGCGTCAGTGGGTAGCGGTCTTTGTATGCGATTTCACCGGAATCGGAAATTTTTCTCAGCTTCTGCTTGCGGATCTCAAATTCGTTGACGGGCTCCGTCATCACCACTCCCGTGGATCTAGCGTTAAAGTATGGCGGTCTCGATTGATCTGGCGGATCTCTTTAGCGTGGAACGCCCTGGAGCGCAAGCACTGGGCGGCAATTTTTACAAAAGTTATCGTTGCCAGGGGGGGTCGGGACCGATGCGCCATGGCGGGATGGGTCTCTGAGGGGATGATGGAGGCCTTGAAATTAGGGGCCCCGGCGGGGCATCAGGCGGGGCCGGCATCAAGGATTTCGCGCACGACCTTAAGCATTTCCTTGAGTTGGTAAGGCTTTCCAATGAATCCCGCCGCCCCGTCGGCCAGCGTTTCACGTACCGACCCGTTGGCCGAGTAGCCGCTGGCGATCAGAACCGGAACCGCCGGGAAACGTTTTGTTATCGCCTCAAGGCAGTTGTGCCCACCCATGCCGGGCATGTTCAGATCCAGAATCACCAGATCCGGCAGCGGCACCTGTTGTGCCATGACCGTCAGCGCCTGCTCACCGTTTTCCGCACGGATGACGTTGTAGCCGAATCGGATCAGGGCGGCTTCGGCCAAATCCAGAATTGCCGCTTCATCGTCCACCACCAGGATGGTTTCGTTTCCAGCCGGCAGCCCAGGCGCGTCGGCGGTTTTTGGGGAGGTCATCGATGGCATCGCGGCGAGGGCCGGAAAATACATTTTGAAACATGCCCCCTGCCCGGGCTCGCTGTAGCACAGGACATGACCGTCGTGGTTTTTGATAATGCCATAGACCATGGCCAGTCCCAGCCCGGATCCCTGGCCCACCTCCTGGGTCGTGAAAAAGGGGTCAAAGATCTGTCGCCGGGTATCGGCGTGCATGCCTATCCCGGTATCCGATACGCACAGCAATACATGCGGTCCCTCCCGGGCCTCCGGCTGGGTAAGACAATAATCGTGATCCAGATCGACATTGCGGGTCTCGAATACCAGACGTCCCCCGTCCGGCATGGCGTCGCTAGCATTGATGGCCAGATTGACCAGAACCTGTTCGATCTGGGACCGGTCGGCGTTGATCATATGCAGATCGGCCGCCAAGTGGCGCTCGATCTGAATCATTTTCGGGATCGTCCGTGCCAGGATTTCGCCGACCGATACGATTTCAGCATTGAGATCCACCGGTTTCAGCGCGCTGGGAACTTTGCGGCTGAAGGTCAACAACTGACGCGTGAGCTTGCTGGCCCTTTCGGCCGCCCGTTCGATCGCGCGCAGATTCTCGATGTCCGGATCTTCTGGAGGACGGTCCCACAGTAGGAGTTGGGCATACCCGCTGATGGCTTGCATGATATTGTTGAAGTCATGCGCAATGCCACCGGCCAAGGTGCCGACGGATTCCATTTTCTGGGCCTGGAGCAGCTGGGCCTCCAGCTGTCGGGTTTGGGTGAGGTCCAGAAACGACAGAAACACCCGCCCGTAATCGGTTTCATGGCCCGGCGCCACAAACCACTGCATCAACAGTCGTCGTCTTTCACCGGTCAGGGTGCGGTTCTCGACTTCCGTGCTGGATCGTGTCTCCCCGGTATCGATCATCAGCAATTCCCGGGACAGGGCTTCCAGATATTGCGGGGTGATGATTTGCGACAAACCATTCAGGAGCGAGGCCTTGTCGGGGGCCTGGTAGAGGTCAAGGGCCTGCTGATTGACATCGATAATCCTGACCCGCGCGGCGCATTCAGCCACGATTTCCGGATGGGCCTCGAAATGAGCCTGCAAGTCTTCGACACCCTCTTCCCGCAGATGGGTCAGATAGTGTTTGACATCGGAAAGATCTTCCACCCAGAGCGCCGCCGGGGCATTTTCAAAAAGCGAGCGATAGCCCTCTTCGCTTCGCTTTAGGGCATCCACCGCGCGACGGTGCTCGATAATGGTACCGATCATTCGGGCAACCGCTTCGAAGAAGATGCGGTCTTCCGGGTTGCTGTGCTTGCGCTCCCGGGCATGGAGCTGAACAACACCGATCAGGCTGTCCGCCGCATCGGTAATCGGATAGGCGATGAGCGCTTTGATACCGAGTTCCCGGATGCGGGCATCAAGGGTTTGGGCGATGGCATGACGGTCGATAACCGGTGCGAAAACGGGCTTGCCCTCACGGGCCACGAAGGCCCCCACATAGTAGGGGTCATCGATGGATTGGGGCGGGAACTTATCCAGCATGGCCCGGGCCGGCGCACCGGCAATGGCAACCGGATCCAACAGACGCTGGGACGCATCGTACAACCGCAGGGTGGCGAAATCAAAACCGAGAACCCCCAGAAGGTCGTTGAGGATCTGCTGGCAGACGTCGGGAAGATCGGCTTGGGCCACCGCCGCTTCGGTGATGATACGGAAGGCCTGGCGCTCGCGCTTCAGACGGATCAGGGCCACGCGCGCCAAGTAATGGCCATCGCTTGGATCGCCGACATCCGGATTGATTTCCGATGCCACGATATCCGGCCTGGCAAGGTCTCCCGTTTTGGATTCATTTTTTTT
>JASFFM010000460.1:0-3354 GCA_050124295.1 Desulfobacterales bacterium
AGGGGCATCATCGCTGCGGGTTGAACGGTAGCGGAAGTGCCGACGACCAGCAGGATGTCGCAGCGGGCCACCAGTTGGTGAGATCGCGCCAGGTGCTGCGGCGGGATGAGTTCGCCGAAAAACACACAATCCGGCCGATAAATACCACCACAGGAACATCGCGGCGGCAAACGGGAAAGGTCGACGCGATGGGTTTCACGGCGGCGGTTGCAATCCATGCAGCGCTGCCAGGCAAAGCTGCCGTGAAATTCGATGACATCGTGACTGCCGGCAGCCTGATGCAGTCCGTCGATGTTCTGGGTGATGACCGAACGCAGATAACCCCAATCTTCAAGTTGGGCCAGCCCCGTGTGTGCGGCATTGGGTTGTGCGGACGTTAAAAAGCTTTGCATCCCCTTTAGAAGAAGCTCCCAGACTTTTTGCGGATCGCGGCGGAAGGCGTCAATATGGGCGACTTCCATGGGGTCCATTTTTTCCCACAGTCCTCCCGGCCCCCGAAAGGGTGGAATACCGCTTTCGATGGAAATACCCGCGCCGGTAAGCGCCAGGGCCGATTGGGCCTGCACCAAGGCTTCGGCGGTGCGCTGAATCAATACCTTCATGATTGCCTCACAGGCGAAAAAAAGGGGCCTTCGGCCACGACCGGTGATCCCTGCGTGCGTGCAGCCAAGTGGCCGCCATCAAGGTTGTTTCCGGTAACGGCGGTGTGAAGAAATTATAGGTCCGGATGCCCGCTTGAGCTTTCGGCCGTTGCGTATTCCATATCCAGTGAGCTGCCAACGCCTCAACGGGACGCGCCGGTTACGGCTTGTCGTTCGTCCCCAGGTAGGTATGCCAGATGTAATCCCGCGTCCATCGTTTGACAATGCGACTGCCGCTATCGGCCAGAAGTGCTTCCACCTCCCGGGTTTGGCTGCGCAGCAGGCCGGATAGAATCCAGTGTTTCTTGGCCTGAAAACCCGGCCCTGGTAAGAGATGCTGCATCACATCGAAATGAATATTGGCGATAATAAGATCCGCGGCGCCCGCCACCAGAGCTTCCGCACGCCCCTGGATCGCGAGCACGCGATCTTCGACCTGGTTCAGCATGATGTTTTGCCGGGCGGTCAGCACGGCCAAGCGGTTGCAATCCACGGCGGCCACACGACGACTGCCCAGCGCCGCCGCCGCAATGGCCAGAATGCCCGTACCGGTGCCTAAATCCAGCACCGTCTCGATGGCGGCCTCGCGATAGAGCTGCTCCATTGCCGCCAGACAATCCTGCGTCGTGGGGTGAGATCCAGAACCGAAAACGACGCCCGGGTCGAGTACGAGGTCAATTTCACCAACCAGCCTGGGCCCGTCCGGATGGCCCCCGTGATCGATTTCCCAAGGGGGCTGGATATGGAACCGCCCGGCACGGAAGGCCGATAGGCGCCCTCCCTGCCATTCTTCATAGCGCATCTGGTAGTGGTCGATCAGTGCCAAGTGGGACTGAGCGTGCACCAGTTCCCGGATGATTTTATCGGCCGGCGCCGAAAAAAAGACAAACGAAAAGCCTTCTTCATCCCAGGTGCCGATGTAAGTCGGATTTCCGGTCAGGGCCTGCTCCAGCACCCGTCCTTCCAGATAGTAGATGTACAGGTCCTCATAGGGTGCCCGATAACCCCCGGCCGGCCCGGGGATGCATCTGGCTTCACTCATGTTTCGGTAATCGGTCCATGGACCACTTCATGGGGTCCAGGAGGGTAAACCCGAGATCCACCAGCTTCTTTTTGACGCGGCTGATATTGTTGGTCAGCAGATATGTGAACACCGCGCGCATGTTGGATTCCCAATGACGGGCCACCAGGATGGACCCAAAAGAGATATTCTCTTCGGTTATGGCATCCACGATGATTTTCATCTGGCCCAGTTTTTCTTCCACCAGAATGCCCAGCAGGGTTCCCGGTTCCTCGATGCCAAGCACATTGATGAAGGCGCGCAGTAGATCACGCACGGAGATGAGCCCTTGCAGCCGGCCCTCGCGGTTCACCACCGGGAAAGCGCCAACCCGCATGGTTTGAATCTGCAACAAAACGTCTTCAATGGTATCTTCGGGCGATACGGTGTGAGGATTGGCGGTCATGACATCGCCCACCTTGATGGAAAGCAATTCGTTGGTCGCCGGGTAGCTGTCGGGTTTATCAAAGAAGGTGGCCGGTAGGGCGCTGCGAATGTCCCGATCGGTAATGATGCCCACGAGAATGTGGTCCTCATCCACGACGGGCAAATGACGGATATGGTGCTGTTTCAATAGATTCCGGGCGTCGATGACGCTGGTTGCGGGATGAACCGTGATCACCTTTTGGGTCATTGACTTGCTGACAAACATTGCTTCCTCCAAGGGCAGGCATCCCCGCCATGCCATGTGTCAGGGTGGACACCACCATCCACCTCATTTCTTTCCGCACACAGGCAGCACAGCGGATCTTAATGGTTGAGCAGAATTTGAACGTGATTGCCGGCTAATTCGGGAAGGCGCGACAGGTCATAGCCCCCTTCCAGGATGGATATCAATTTTCCGTCGGCATAGCGCATGCCCATGTCCACCAGCTGCTGCATCACCCACGAATATCCTTCGGTCGAGAGGGCCACGTCCGACATATCGTCATCGACATGGGCATCGAAACCAATGGAAATGATAATGAACTCCGGCCGAAAGCGCTGCATGGCCGTCATCAGATCCCCAGCGATGGCCTCCCGGTAGAAATCGTCGCCCTGGCCCGGTAAAACGGTGGCATTATGGGTATAGCCGACGCCACGTTTCTCACCACTTTCAAATGAACGACCGGTTCCGGGATAGGCGAAGGAAGGATGCTGATGAATGGAATAGTAGAAAACCGTATCGTCTTCTTCGAAGATATGCTGTGTGCCATTGCCGTGGTGAACATCGATGTCGATAATGGCCACCCGTTGCAGGAACCATTTGGTCTGAAGATAGGCGGCGGCGATGGCGGCGTTGTTGAAATAGCAAAACCCCATGGCTTTGTCGCGCTCGGCATGATGGCCGGGTGGGCGCACGGCACAAAAGGCATTGTCGATCTCGCCGGCGATGACCCGATCGACACTATCCAACACGCCCCCTACGGCCAGGAGGGCGGTTTGGTAGGTTGCCGGACCCATCTGGTTGTCGGGACTGTCGAAAGTGGTCTGGCCGTTACGGCAGGCGGCTTCGAGGCGCGCGATGTAATCCTTGTCATGGACCAGGGCAACCCACATCAGATCGGCCGGCAGGGCCGGAATGATTTTGAGATGCTCCAGCAGGCCCATCTGCTCAATGCCCTGATAAATGGCCGGCAGCCGTTCAGGCACTTCCGGATGGTTGGGACCTGT
>JASFFM010000461.1:0-3324 GCA_050124295.1 Desulfobacterales bacterium
GGCTTGTCGCCCACCGCCACGATGGTTATGCTTTTTGGTGACCAAGACCCTATCACCCGTTTTTTTATCGAACCGAGAGGTATGCTTATGATGACATTGGCGGAATTACGCGATAACCAGGCGATCATCGACGAAATCGACTGGAACATGACCCCGGAGGAGGCGGTGCGGCTTTATCTGGAGTGGGGCAACAACTGGGCCCGCGGTGACGGGTATGTGATTGCTTCCAAGGGAGATTACACGACCTATTTTGTGGTCAACTGCTGGAACCGGCCCTACACGATTTATCTCATCAAACGCAATTCCGATGAAGCCCAAGAACTGGCCCAGTTCGAATTACCGGCCCGGTTCGAAAAGGATGTCTGTGAACTAAAAGGGGTCTACGCCCTGGACGATGAGGTAAAAATCTGGCTCAAGGAAGAACTGGGGGTCCATTAAACCGTTTTTGCGCGGCCTGCGTCCGTCAGGCAGGCCTCCTTGGGGAGGTGCGCTAATCGGCCGGCTTCTCTTCGGCGAACACCTGCGGATGATCGTTGAGAAATCGATACAGGGTGGCGCGACCCACCCCCAACAGACGGGCGGCCTTGGATTTGTTGCCGCCGGTTTGCATGAGGGCCCGCCGAACAGTGACGCGATTGAGCTTGCGCGAGGGGCCCCGGCGGAGCGTTTCACGGCGTGAGGCGCGGATCTCCATCGGCAGGTCGTCTTTGGTGAGCAGGCGTCCGCTGGATTTCACCAGAGCAAACTGAATGGCGTTTTGAAGTTCGCGCACATTGCCCGGCCAGGAATAATCCATGAGCAGCGACAGGGCCTCTTTGGAGATGCGCAACGGGACCTGATCGTGTTTGAGCGAGGCTTCATGGATGAAATGGTTGACCAGCAGAGGAATATCGGTGCGCCTCTCCCGCAGCGAAGGAATATAGATGGGAATCACGCTCAGGCGATAGAACAAATCCTCACGAAAGGTCTTGCGCCGGACCTCCTCCTTTAATTCCCGATTGGTGGCGCTGATGACCTTCACGTCGACCCCGATCGTTTTTTCCCCGCCCACCCGCTCAAACGTGCCTTCCTGTAGAAATCGAAGCAGTTTGACCTGCATGTTCTTGGACAATTCAGCCACTTCGTCCAGGAAGATGGTCCCCCCATCGGCCAGTTCGAAGCGCCCCTTCTTGTCACGGATGGCCCCGGTAAAGGCCCCTTTGACGTGTCCGAACAGCTCGCTTTCAATCAATCCCTCCGGCAGGGCCCCGCAGTTGATGGGAACAAATGGGGTGCCGGCCCGGCGGCTTTCATTGTGGATGGCGGTGGCCACCAGTTCTTTGCCGGTACCGGTTTCGCCGTAGACATGCACCGGGTAGTCGTAGGCGGCGACATCGCTGATCTGTTGGAATACCTGCAGCATTTTGGCGTCCCGCCCGACGATGTTGGAAAAACGTTTCAAATTCCCGGATTGCAGCTGCAAGCGCAGTTCATCCGTCATGTCGCGGAACAGGGCCAGGACACCGACTTCCTTGCCGTCGGCATCGCGCATGAGGGTCACGGACATATCGATGCGACGGGTTTCACAGGTTTTGGTGGTGATATTGAGGGTGTATTCTTTCTTGTCGAGGGTGCCGGGCGTGCGTTCGCTGTGATCGCAAAAAGAGCAGCGTTCGCCGCAAAAAGGAATGCCAAAGGCGTCATGACAGTCGCGACCCAGAATTTCTTCCCGGCTGAAACCGGTGATCTTTTCGGCCTGGTGGTTGAAAAAGAAAATTCGCCGATTCAAATCATGGGCGATGACCCCCTCCTTGAGGTTGTCGAGGATGCGGGCCAGGTTTTCCCGGGGGGCCAGAATTCGGTTGAGATGGGTTTCCGCCATGGGCTTCCATTATGGGATGCAAGATATCAGAATCGTGTCCTGAATACTTTATCTGATGCGGAAAGTCAAACGATATAAGAAATCAGATCAGGAGGTTACAAGTCTCTTTCGATCTGCGGCCAGTTACAGCCGGCAGGGCAGGCGCCGATTCAGACGAATGCCCCGCAGGTCGATATGCACGTCATAGACCAAGATTTCCACCCCCTGTTCGGCCGCTGCCCGCAAGGCCTTGCCATACTCAGGGTCGATGTCATCGGCGGGGCGGAATTCCTCGGCGTCCATGCGCTGGATAAAATAGAACATGACGCTGCGTCGGCGCACGGCCAGCTGGGCCGTAAGTTCTTGCAGGTGTTTAAGCCCTCGGGTCGTGACCGCATCCGGAAAGCGCGCCACGCCGTCTTTGACCATGGTGCAATTCTTAATTTCCACGTAACAGATGCCACCTTTAGGATCCCGCAGCATCAGATCGACACGGGAATGGTTCCCCAAGCCAACTTCGGATCGCACCTCGCTATAGCCGCTCAGTTCCGCCACCTGCCCGGTCTGGACGGCATGTTTGACCAGGCGGTTGGGCACCAGGGTGTTGACGCCCACCAGCGATGGCGGCATCCGGATAAGCTCCCAGGTATATTTCAGTTTGCGCTTGGGATTGTCGTGAACCGAGAGGTAGACGGGACGGCCCGGGGTGCTGCAATCCTGCATACTGCCGGTATTCGGACAGTGGGCCGTGACGGTGGTGCCGTCCTCCAGGGCGACATCGGCCAGAAAGCGTTGATAGCGTTTGATGAGGGTCCCCTGGACAAGAGGGGGCCACCGAAGGCCGGTCGGCGATGTGGGCATGGTCTTCATGGGGTTCGGTCAGCGATGGTTGGGGGAAGCAGGTGTGGGCAGGAAGCGTTTAATGATCAAATCCGCCAGGGCGGAAATGTCGTTCAGGCCGAGAACCGAAAGACCGTTGGCGGCAGGGGAGCCCAAGGAAACATCCGTGACGAGGGCGAACAAGTCGGGATCTTCCAGAAACAGGGGTTGGCTATGGACGGCTTGGCGCAGGACCTCCAGTTTGGGCATCGGGGCTGATTTGAACCCCTCGGCAATGATCAGATCCATACCGGTCATCCGGTCGCGGATGGCGTGCAGGGTTTCGGCGGGGGTGTTGATGACCATGGTGATTTTATCGGGACCCGCCACGGCGACGATGTCGGCGCCGGCCTGCTGATGGCGCCAGCTGTCCTTGCCTTTGCGGTCGAACGCGAAGCCGTGGGCGGCGTGTTTGATGGTGCCAACCTGAAAGCCGCGCCGCTTCAATTCAGGGACCAGCTTTTCGATAAGCGTGGTTTTGCCGGCGTCGGAAAAACCGACAACCGTAATAATCGGTGGTAGGGCAGATGAGGTTGGCGGTTGGTTCATGCGTCATGCAACGCCGGAACACAGGCGAAGCTCCCTACAAGGTGATTGCCGCCAGG
>JASFFM010000462.1:0-3300 GCA_050124295.1 Desulfobacterales bacterium
TTCGGATCCCAACCAGGCCGCCCGGGCCATGAACGCCCTGGCGGAAGCCAAAGTGGCGGCCGTGATCGGCCCCATCGCGACGGCCGAATCGGCGGCTGAAGTCGCCCAGGTGGGCCGCATCCCCATCATGGCCATTTCCCAGCGGGAAGGGTTGACCGCCATCGGTGACAACGTGTTTCGAAATTTTATCACCCCCCGCATGCAGGCTGCGGCCCTGTCGACCTACATGCTGGGGACATTGGAAAAGCGCCGCTTCGCTGTGCTCTATCCCGATGAACCCTATGGCCGCACTTTTCGTGATTTCTTTTGGGAGGAAGTCTACCGGCAGGGTGGTGAAATCGTGGCCCTGGAAGCCTACGATCCCCAAAAAACCGATTTCGAGGTGGCCATCAAGAAGCTCGTGGGGCGCCACTACGATCCGCCGGACGATCTTAAGGCCTTGTATGAACCCCTGGACCTGCTGGGTCCTCTAAGGAATCTGCCCGGGTACAAGCCGCCGGTCGAGGCGCAGAAAACCGAGGCGATTCCGGGTAAGCGCTCGCGCGCCTCCCGCCAGGATGAGGATGTGCTGCCCCCGATCGTGGACTTCGATGCCATTCTGGTGCCGGATTCACCGAACATGCTGGGCCTGGTGATTCCCCAGCTGGCCTATTACGATATCGTCAACGTGAGGTTGTTGGGCACCAATCTGTGGTATTCGGAAAAACTGCTCCAGGAGGCCGGGGAATATGTACAGGGCGCCATACTGCCCACCGGATTCTATCCGGCCAGCCGCAACCCGCGTGTGCAAGCATTCATGGCCACCTTTCAGTCGGTGTATGGCCGTACGCCCGGATTCATCGAAGCCATCGCTTACGACAGCACCCGTATCATGCTGCAAACCCTGCTGCATCCGGATGCCTGGTTGAGGTCCGGCATACGCCACCGACTGCGGCAGGGTGTCCCGATTGAGGGGGTGACTGGCAGCGTGGCCTTTGATCGCAGTGGCGAGCCCACCACGGAACTGACCCTGTTGGAGATTCGGGGCGATGATTTCGTCGAAATCGATCCCGGACAGCGCCCGTCCATTGCCACTTCCGAAAATCTGCCCCCCATTCCGGCGCCCTAACCCGGACATTTTACGCCTTGGCGGCCAGCCTTTACGAGGCCTTCCGGAGCGTCGCGGTGCGCATGCGCCCGCAAGCGCCTGACAACACCCCAAAGGGATGCCGCAGGCTTTCCCGCCGGGTGACAATGGTGTCCGCAGCGTTTTGAATTGCGCCGCTCACAGTGGGTTGCCGGACACATTGAGCGCAATCTTGCCTTAAGACTCGGAACCAATCCAACAAAACAAATAGGCATCCCTTTGTTTATGAAATGTTCGCGCTGACCCCCCATCCGGGAGGATTTATTTTTTCCGAATGGCCAGAGCGGCCCCAGGGCCCCGTCCAAGGCCTATCGGGCGATCGAAGCATCATTGGGATAGGATGTCAGGTGGAATTCTTGAGGGGGCCCTGGCCGGTGGCTTCCAGAACGGTGGACCACAGTTTCCCTTTGGGGTTGACCTGTTTGCGTTTCCCGGAGGATACCGCCATGGGGACGTGCACAAAGTGGTTGTTCCAATGGCCGATCAGCATCCGGGTTTTGCCGGCCATACCGGCATGGACCGCGTCCCGGCCCAAAAATCCGCAGAAAACACTGTCGTTGGCATTGGCCTGCAGGCTGCGGATCATGTAGCTGGGATCGATATATTTAAGATTGATATCGATGCCCTTTGCGCGGAAATAGGCTTTGATCCGGTCCCGCAAAAACAAGCCCACGTCATGCAGCTTGACGTTTCCGCTGGCATCCCGGGTCGTTTCTTCGTCCTGGAAACACTCCTGCAGGGCACCTTCCGCGACCACGATGACGGCGTGGCCCCGCTGCTCGAGGCGTTCTTCCAGTTTTTGCAGCAATCCCCTGGGGCCGTCCAGATCGATGCAGATTTCGGGAATCAGAACAAAATTGACGTCCTGTTTGGCCAGGGTGGCCGTGGCGGCAATGAATCCGGAATAGCGTCCCATGAGTTTGATCAGGCCGATGCCGTTGGGATAGCCTTCGGCCTCGTTGTGGGCCCCGCGGATGGCTTCGGTGGCCACCTCCACCGCCGTGTCGAAACCGAACGAGCGGGAAACCATGTGAATATCGTTGTCGATGGTCTTGGGGATCCCGATGACGCTGATTTTGAGCCCGCGCGCGAGGATGGCATCGGCAATCCGGCTGGCCGCTTTCAGCGTTCCGTCACCGCCGATCATGAAAAGGAGGCCGACGTTCATCCGGTCCAGGGTATCCACGACGTCTTCGATGGGCTGCGGTCCCCGGGACGAGCCCAGGATCGAGCCCCCCATGTCCTGGATATTGCTGACCAGTTCCGGTGTCAGGTCGATCACGTCGTGGCCGTACTGGTGGATAAAGCCCTGAAGGCCGTACTTGATACCATAGATACGGTTGACACCGTAACCATGGTGGAGTTCCAACACGATGGAGCGGATGATGTCGTTCAGCCCGGGGCACATGCCGCCGCAGGTCACCAGGGCGCAGCGCAGCTTGCTCGGGTCGAAATAGATGCGGCTGCGGGGGCCGGCTGTTTCGAATGAGGGAAAAGGTTGGTTTTCCCGGCACATTTTTTCCAGACCGGAGGGGGTCACATCCACCAGCACCCGGTCGTCGTTTTTGATGAAATAGGTTTCTTCGTCGTCGTTTTTCCATCCTTGAATGGGGGTCGGTATTTTCGCTTCACCCAGCACAGGGATGGTGGTGTCGATAGGTCCGAATATCATTTTGCCCTCACGGGAATGTTGGGGTTACATCCTTGCGTCAATCGCACCCGACATGAATCCAAGAGCTGGGCCAGGCGGGCGGTTGACAGTCAAGAAACGGTCCTGGGGAACGGATCATCTAAGCTCCGGATGGTACAACCTGCGCCTTGCCCCCTAATTGTCAATATCTGCGGTCAAAAAGCAAGTCGTTCTTCAAGACGAGCGGTGGCCGGGCAGATCGTTTATGGCCATCCGGGGCGCAAGCACGGCGCGGCCGAGCCGCTCCCGGGGGCGTGGCTCCCTTTTCCCGAAATGAGGGGGCGAATTGACCGATCCGCATTGGGGCCCTGGAATAAAAAAGATATTGACAACCCCCATCGAACCTATTAAAAGTTTTTTTTTGCATTAAATTGTCAACTAGGGCCGGGAAAAGCGAATCCCGGCCTTTGTGCGTTAAAAATCATTCTTAAGGAGGTGATACCCTTGCTTTGTACAACCGTTCGCAAAGATCAGGAATGCCCGT
>JASFFM010000463.1:0-3299 GCA_050124295.1 Desulfobacterales bacterium
CGCCGGACGACCATCCGGAGGATGTTTTCTGCCGCTGGCGCTTTACCCTTGAGGATGGCAAACCTTGATTCCGGCCGGTCTTCCAGACGGTTCTGTCTGCCGACCGAAACAGTTTCCACCGACCAAAGACCTCCCTTGATGGCCGCCTTCCGGTCAGGACCGGTTGATTTTCATTGTGCGGGCAAAATCCGGATCGGCTGTTTTTGCGCTCGATATACGCACGTCCAGGCTGTGTTTGCCGATTGTGATGTCTTGCTGCTCTTCCAGGCCTACGCGGCTGATTTTTCGCCCATCGACAAAAGTTCCGTTGGTGCTTTTCAGATCCTCCAAATAATAGCCGGTCTTGTCTCTGACAATGCGGGCGTGGCGGTCGGATACGGCCAGGTTGTCGATGGTAATGTCATTGGCCATGTTGCGGCCGATGGTAATCTCATCCTTGTCGATTTTAAACGTATCCAGGATGGTGTTCTTCAATTCCAGCGTGATTTCCAGCATTGTCCCTCTCCTTGATGGGCATTGGTTTAACCGAGCGCCTCGCGACACTGGCGAAGGGCCTCCTGTAATTGTTTAGCTGACTTATACCGTCGCGACACCCCTTTGTATAACATTTTGTTGACGATCGCCACACAGCATGGGGGCATATCCGGGACCATCTCCGGCAGGGGCCGGTAGGGAGCTTTGGCAATCGCATACATCAGGGCTGTTAAATTTTCGCCTTCGAATGGTTTGTGGCCGGTGAGCATTTCATAAAAGACGATTCCCAGGGAAAACAAATCCGAGCGGCCGTCGACCTTTTTGCCACCCACCTGTTCCGGCGACATGTACGAGGGGGTGCCCATGACGATGCCCGTGCGGGTCTTGGCGCTGTCCATCACCTTGGCGATGCCGAAATCGGTAACCTTAACCCGCCCGTCCTTCAACCGCATGATGTTGGCCGGCTTGATATCACGATGGATCACGCCTGCATCGTGTGCATATTCTAGCGCCTCAGCCACGGCGATCATGATATCCAGTACTTTTACGACAGGTGCCAGATCGTCGCTCCGGCAATAGGCGGTAAGATCGCAGCCGTCCAAAAGTTCCATGGCCATGTAAGCGTGGTCGTGTTCTTCACCGATATCGTAAATCGTGACGATGTTGGGATGGGACAGTCGACCAGCCGCCTCGGCCTCGCGCAGAAATCGTGTTTTAACCTCCGCCAGCTCTTCGGTCGGCACGCTGCTGTAGCTCAGGGTTTTGATGGCCACCTGTCGATTGATTTTGGGATCCAGGCCGAGGTAGACGGTTCCCATGGCCCCCTGGCCGAGTTCTTTTAAAATCTCATAGCGACCAAATGTCGGCCGGGTCTCCGTGTCCGTTAACTTCAGCGTGGCGACCGGCCCTTCCGGCAGGACGGCGACCGTTGCCAGTCGGACCGCCGCTTTTAGTTTTCGAACCCGGCGCTTGGCATCGCGGTATCCGCCGCCTTTTAGGATGCGTTCGTAAACCGTCAAGGCCTTGTCCGGCATTCGTTTACGCTCAAAATCCAAGCCGAGGTTGTAGAGCAGCCTGCGCACTGTTTTTTCCCCGGGAGGGCACTGCATGAACTTTTCAAGGGCCATATCGAGCATGCCCTGGGTTTGAAAGGAAAGGCCCAAGGAGCGGTTCAATTCAACGTTTTCAGCCCGCAAGCGTCGGGCGATCTGGCGCAGGGCGATCATGCCGAAACCCAGCAGGCAGAGGATCAGGGGGGGGGAAAGGTGCAGCCAGTAGCCGCCCTGTACAAAGGCCATCACGGCAGCCCCCCAGTACGTTGTCAGGAAGACGGTCAGAATCAAGGCGCCGATCGGCAGTTTTACGCGTGGAATCACCAGCAGGAGAAAGAGTAAAAAATAGAGGAGTGCGCCGCCTTCAGCCAGCAGCGCCCAGCGGGGGCGTACAACATGGTCGTTGCGCAGAATGGTGTCGACGGCCGCCGCGAAGATTTCAGCAGGGGTCGCTCGGGATCCTAAAGGGGTTGGGTAGGTGGATGTCAGATCCTTTGCCGTGACGCCAATGATCACCACCTGGTCTTTAAATATCGCCGGATCCACCTTTTCGGCAACAAGGTCTGCAAAAGGGACCTGGTTCAAGCGAGCGGGCCTTGGATGATAAGCAATGCGCATGCGAAAATCGGCATCGGTGGGGATGGCGGTATCACCGATACAAAGACCGAAAGGGTCGCACGCCGTCGGATTCAGGTCGGCTTGACGCAGTGGGCGCCCTGCGGATTTGATGACCAGTTGCAGGGCGAGGGATGGCAGATAGCGTTTCTGGAAGGGCCACAGAAGCCGTAATTGTCTGACCCGGCCGTCCGGATCGACGGACAGATTGATGGCCCCCAGGGCGGCGGCTTTTCCAGCCAGGGCGCGATACGTTTCGATAACATACGTAGGTGCCGGAGGCTTTGGTTGGATTTGATATAAGAGGTGCTGCATTTGATCCGGCAGCGTTGGTGGTGCATGATCAGGCTGATTTGGCTGGGCCAGCGAGTTGAGCCGCAGCAGACCACTCAAGGGAGGCGACTGGCCATCAGCGAGTGCGGTGAACATCAAATGGAAGGGCAGCACCATGTTGCGCCCGGAGCGAACCGCATTAATCAGGTGCTGATCCTCGTCGAGGCGCTTTTCGATTTTGCGGATGCTTCGAACCACCTTGCGGTTGGCCTTTTTCCGGGGGGGGCTGGATTCGGCCTCAAGTGTCGTTCGCCATTGACTCAATTCGGCCAAGGCCGGGTTGGGGGAAGGAGCCGGAAAAACCGTGGTCAGCCCAACCGCACGGGTGTTGTAGGCGGACAATCTTTGGAGCCCCTGGGCAATCGTCGTGCGCGGCCAGGGCCACATTCCCAGCTCTTGGATACTGGCATCGTCAATGGCAACCATCACCACCCGGCTTGGCGCGGTGTGCGATTTCCACCGGAGCAGGTGGTCATATACCTTAAGCTCCGGTAACTGAAGCGGTCCCCACTCTCCCAGCAGGCCCGCAATCAGCAGGATGGCCGCAAGAGTTAGGATCAAACTGTTGGATAAGAGCAGTTTTTTCAGTTTCATGGCCTTTCGAGGTCCGCGCGATCAACCGGCGTCGGTATTCTTTCGCGCCAAAAAAAACCGAATCGTCCAGATGTCTGAGCGATTCGGCCGTATACAATCATCGGCGGCCCGGCTGTCTCGCTGAAGACCCGTGGCTTTCCGTCCCAGCCTCACGGCAGGTTTGGCGTTCTCCCTATCGGGAGAGCAATGATATCCAATTAATAAAAATAATTTTATTTTAAAAAGCCCCTC
>JASFFM010000464.1:0-3281 GCA_050124295.1 Desulfobacterales bacterium
TTTCCAAATAGGGCTCAAATGGGGTCTATCGGGCGGTTTTTGAGGCCCAATTGAGCGATATAGGATCTTTATGGCGCGGGGCAAGCGGCATTACATTCCGGGGCAGGTCTGGCATCTGACACACCGGTGTCATCAGCGTGAACTTTTATTGAAATTTAAACGGGATCGCCAACGATTGCTGCGATGGCTTTTTGAGGCCAAAAGACGCTTTGGACTTGTGGTGTTGAACTATGTGGTGACATCGAATCATATCCATCTGATCGTGAAGGATGATGGCGAGACCAATATTATCCCGCAGTCAATTGGGTTGGTCGCTGGCAGAACGGCCCAGGAGTACAACCGCAGAAAGCGACGCAAAGGTGCCTTTTGGGAAGACCGGTACCATTCGACCGCCATTGAGACAGGGGAGCATCTAATGCGATGCTTGGTTTATATCGATCTCAATATGGTGCGCGCCGGCGTTGTCAGCCATCCCTCGGAATGGCCCTTCGGGGGATACGTCGAGATTCAGTCTCCCCGCCGTAAAAATGTAATCATTTCCTATGAGAGGCTTCGTCAGTTAGCGGGGTTTGAGGATTATGAGACCTTTGCCTCATCTCACCGCAGATGGGTTGATCAAGCCGCAAGCAGCGTCGAGAATAGGCGCGATCGCCGGTGGTCTGAAAGCATCGCTGTGGGCAGCAAACCATTTGTAAAAGAATTAAAAACCCTGCTGGGAGCCAGGGCCAACGGTCGGACAATTCGGGATTGTCAGGATGGATTTGAATTGCGGGAGGAAACAGCAGCCTATAATGCTGTTTTAGGCATCAAAAACGTCAATATAGCCCCAAATAAGAGCGTTTATAGTTCAGATTAATATAGAATACGATAGGTTAACTTGGCCCGTCCCCACCTTCTTCCACCTTCTTCTTCCGTCCCCATCTTCCCTCCCACCTTCCCCGTCCCCACCTTCTGACCTTCTCCATCTTCTCCATCTTCTTTCACCTTCTGCCGCTTTCTCCCTTCTACACCGTAGGGGAAAGGGGTGGGTCGACTATGGTCGGCAATGGGAGTCCCAAGACCAAGTTGCACTGCTGTATCATACTGAAATGATATAAAATCTGAAAATCAACGGTTTAAAATGAGCTTGACAGCAAGATGAGCGCTTGTTAGGTCGTGCCCATCGGCAGAAATCTGCACCCAGCCTGTTTTTACAGATTACTTGTCGGCGGGCGGCGCTGTTGCCCGAGATGCGAGCTTTTTTTTTGCGAGGGCTTCCAAGATCGATGGCGGACACGCGCGTGGTTATAACAGGGATGGGAGCCATCAACGCCGTGGCCAGCAATACGGCCGCGTTTGCGACGGCTCTGCAACAGGGCCGATGCGGGATAGGGCCGGTTACGGTATTCGACACCGCGGCCTTCCACACCCATACGGGAGGCGAGGTCCAGGGTTTTGACCCGCGGGAGGCAATTCCCTCCTCTTTCTACGGCAAGCGCATGTCCCGCGCGGACGCCATGGCCATGGCCGCCACCCTGGAAGCGTTGACCGATGCCGGTCTTTTCCCGCTTCCCGACGATCTCCGGGAGGATACGGGAGTGGTCATCGGCGGCGGGGCGGGGGGCATGCCGGAAGGGGAGGCCGCCTACCAGCGTTATCTTGCGGGTGAAGAGGCGGCGGTCCGGTTTTCGGATTTCTCGGCTTTCTGCTGTGCGTCTTCCGCCGATCACATCGGCTCCAAATTCAACCTCTACGGTCCCAAGACCACCTTCATGACGGCCTGCTCCTCCGGGGCCACGGCCATAGGCTACGCCCGCGACCTGATCCGGGACGGGATGGCCACCGTCGTGATCGCCGGCGGCACCGAACCGCTGGCCCGCACCACCTATGCGGCCTTCAACGCGCTCAAGGCCGTGGATCCGGAATATTGCAAGCCCTTCGATAAAAACCGGCAGGGGATGTCCCTGGGGGAGGGCGCCGGCATGATGATCCTGGAGTCTTTGCCCCATGCCCGGGCCCGAGGCGCCGCCATTCATGGCGAAATTCTGGGGTATGGCGTGAGCTGCGATGCCAACCACATGACGGCCCCCGATCCGGAAGCTTCCGGGGCGGCGCGCTGCATGCAGATGGCGCTGGAGGATGCCGGTGTCGATAGGGGCGCCGTGGACTATATCAATGCCCACGGCACAGCCACACCGGCCAACGACCGGATGGAAACCGCCGGTATCAAGCGTGTCTTTGGCCAGCGGGCTTACGGCATCCCGGTCAGTTCCACCAAGTCCATGATCGGACACACTTTAGGGGCGGCCGGTGCCATCGAGGCCGTGGCCTCGTTGCTGGCCCTGTCCCGCGGGTTCATCCCGCCCACGGTGCACAGCCATAGGCCCGATCCGGCCTGCGATCTCGATTACGTGACCGAAGGGGCGCGCCAGGCGACCCTCGGGGTCGTCCTCTCCAACTCGTTTGCCTTTGGCGGCAACAATACTTCCCTCGTCCTGGGACGCTATACGGCGGAGGGCCTTGTCCATGGATAGGCGGGTGGTGGTTTCGGGCCTCGGTTTAGTGACGCCGCTGGGCACCGGTAAAGATATCTTCTTCCAAGAGATCTGCGCCCCGCGCTCGGGTGTCCGTCCCATCACTTCATTTGACACCTCCCGATTTGCTTCCAAACTGGGTGCCGAAGTGGCCGGGTTCAAGGCCAAAGACCATGTATCGATCAAAAACCGGCGGCGCATGGACCGCCTTTCCCTCATGACGACGGCCGCCGCCCGCATGGCCCTGGAAGATGCGGGGGTCACCGTCTCGGAAGCCAACCGGGACCGGATCGGGATTGTTCTGGGGGTGACCTTCGGCAGTACGGATGTGGCCACGCGCTTCATCGGGTCGTTGTTTACGGACGGTCCCAAAATGGTCAGCCCCAGCCTGGTGCCCAACACGGTCATGAATGCACCCGCCGGGCATGCGGCCATCGAACTGGGGTTTCGCGGCATCAACGCCACGGTCAATCACCACGAAGCCTCGGCCGAAACGGCCATCGCCTATGCTGCCGCCGAGGTTCGGAATGGCCGCGCCGATGTCATGCTGGCCGGCGGAGCGGATATCCTTTCAGCCTTTTGCTTCGAAATCCTGACCCATTACAAGGCCATGTCGCCGGTGGACGGAAAAAGTGAGGCCGCCCGCCCGTTCGATCTTCGTCGCAATGGCCCCGTCCTGGGTGAAGGAACCGGTGTTCTGTGCATCGAAACCCTGGACTGCGCCCGGAAGCGTGGCGCGACACCTTACTGTGAAATCGGCGGATGGGG
>JASFFM010000465.1:0-3271 GCA_050124295.1 Desulfobacterales bacterium
GCGATATTTGTTTTCCAACTCCTGCAGGAGGCGCCGGTTTTCTTCGCGCAGGGTCTGCTTTTCCAGGCGGATTGTTTCCAGGTTGATCACATGGCGGGCCACCATGGTTGCGACCACGGCGAGAAGTTTTTCGGCTTTTTTCAGTGAGTAGGAGGCTTCGTAGGGTTTGTCCACGCTCAAGGCGCCGATCACCTGGCGGCCTTTTTTGATCGGCACGCAGATAAACGATAGGTCAAGGTCCTGTTTGGTTCGACGGGATACGGTACGGTTGAGGAATTTGGGCTCCTCGCTGATTTTGGGAATTGACACGGCACGCCCGGACTGGATCACCCCTCCGGTGATGCCTTCACCCAGTTTGTATTTCACCTGTCGCATGGCGCGCTGGGTGATGCCGTGGGCCACTTCGATACGGATTTCATTGCGCACCGGATCCAGCAGGGTAATGGTTCCGCGGGCCATATCGAGAGAACTGGATAAAATATCGAGCACTTTGTAGAGTGATTTTTTCAATTCGAGGTGCTCGTTGAGCGTTTCACTAATCTCGTAGAAGAAGGACGCTTCTTGAATCTTTTTCATATGGCCACCGTGCGATTTGAGTTTCGTCATGCGCCAAAGGTTTGGTTAAAGAATGCGATTGTATATAACAATATTGTAACCAAAATCAATGAAGTTAGACAAAATTGTTGGATTAAGAGGGATCTGTGACGGTATTGCCGGACGGCTTATCGGCGGGCATGCGATGAAGAGGGTCGGCTTTGTTTTGGCGGTCAGAGGCCTTTTCTAATAATGGCCACCAGCAGCCACATGGCCATAATCGCTCCGGCGATAAAGACGATGATGCCGATCAGGGAG
This sequence comes from Desulfobacterales bacterium, assembly GCA_050124295.1. Classification (GTDB taxonomy): domain Bacteria; phylum Desulfobacterota; class Desulfobacteria; order Desulfobacterales; family UBA5852; genus JABZFP01. The sequence continues at coordinate 853 of JASFFM010000465.1, forward strand.
ATCCCAAAAAAAAGCGGAGGGACGCCGGAAACGACGATAATCGAACTGCCGACAATCAAGCCGGCAATAATGATGGCAAAAGATACCCGGTTGCTGATCTGGTCGTGGGTCTCGAGCATGGTGCGCAGGCTTTCCAATTCCATATGCACGGTCAGTTTGCGCTCGCGAATCTGACGGGTGATTTCGAGTACTTCGCCGGGAAATTGCTGCATGAATTCCAGGAAATCGGTCCCCATTCGGACCACATCGTCGGCCAGGCGTCGGGGATCGTAGCGGTCCATTTTGACTTGCTTGATAAACGGGGCCGCGGCGGCAAAAATATCGAAGTCCGGGTCCAGGACCAGGGCGACACCTTCAACGGCTGTTAAGGTCTTCATCATCAGAAAGATGTCGGGCGGGATGACCAAACGGTAATCGGCCGCCAGTTCGAGCAGATTCTGTAGGAGCGGGCCGACCTGGATTTCCTTGAGCGGGCGATAGAGGTGGCGGCCCATGAAGTCGGCCACGGCCCGTTCGAAGTCCCGCATGGCCGGTTTTTCCTCCCAGGAGGTTAACTTGAGCAGCATCTGGGCGGTGCGGGTTTCATGCCGATTGACCACCGCATCCACCAGGTCGACGAAGTCTTCCCGGGTCTGGCGGTTGACTGTGCCGACCATGCCGAAATCCAGCAGGCAGATCACCTCACCGGGAAGGACGAACAAATTGCCCGGGTGCGGATCACCGTGGAAGAAACCGAAATCGAAAATCTGGCGCAGGAGGATGTTGCTGCCGCGGCGGGTGATTTCGCGGCGGTCCAGATCGGCCGCCTCCAACTTGTGGATTTGGGAAATCTTGATGCCCTCGATAAACTCGGCCGTGAGCACCCGTGCGGTGCTCAAATCGTGATAGACTTTGGGGATGTAGACGGTTTGGTCGCTCAAGAACTGACCGGCCATGCGTTCCATATTATGGGCTTCGAAGGTGTAATCGATTTCGCGCTCCAGCACCTTGGCAAATTCTTCGACAATTTTGATAGGGCGAAAAAACGCGATTTCCTCCACATGGTGTTCCATCAGGGTGGCCAGGTGGAGCATGATCTCCAGATCAACCTCGATAATCTTTTTTATGCCGGGCCGCTGGATCTTCACCGCCACGCGTTCGCCGTCGGACAGGGTGGCGTCGTGAACCTGCCCAATGGAGGCAGAGGCCACCGGTGTAAGCTTGAAGGCTGCAAAAACCTCCTCCGGCGGGGCCCCCAACTCAGCCCTGATAATGCGCCCCACCTCTTGGGCATCGAAGGGCGGGACGTCATCCTGCAGTTTGGCCAGCTCGTTGATGAAATCGACCGGTATCAGATCGGGGCGGGTTGACAGGACTTGACCGAGTTTAACGTAGGTTGGGCCCAGTTCTTCCAGGGCCAGGCGCACCCGTTCGGCGCGGGAGAGTTTTTCGAGTCGTTCGCGGCGGTTGCGCGATATCATCTGCAGCCCGATTTCGATATACTGGTCAATCTTGAGTAGATCGACCAGATCACCGAACCCATAGCGGAAGAAAACCGCCAGAATCTGGCGGTAGCGATTGAGATGGCGGTAGGTGCGGCCGATAACACCTATTTTGCGAATGCTTAGCATATGGCTATTATGGGTCGTGCTGACGTGAATAACGACGCCTTCATGAGAATGGCTCCGCTAAGCGAAATAACAGCTCCAATCTCACGGAGCGCATGGGAAGGCCTTCGGGCGACTTAATTTCGCGGGAGACCTCGACGGCGTTTCGGGTTCAATCTTCCGGAGTGGCGGTGTCTTTATTGATCGACTGCTTCAATTCGCGGATTTCCTTTTTCAAGGCCTTCAACTGATCGGAAGTGACGATATCGGCCCTTTTTAGAATTTTGCGCACGGCTTTTTCGACACGCTCTTCGAGCTTGGTCTGGGTTTCCTCGTAGCGCTTTTGAATGTCTTTAAAAAACTTCTTGGCCTCTTCTTCGTTCAGGTTCATTTTTTTTTCCAGATCCTTGGCCAGGTCCTCGGCTTCATCCTTGGCCGTCAGCGCCAGACCGATGCCTGTCAGCATAGCTTTTTTGGCGATATCCATGACATCCGGCATATTCTGCTCCTTCCCTGGTAGATGGCCATCCTTGCTGATCAGCCCGTCGTAAAGGCTGGCCAATGCACGACGGCAGCGTTTCGGTCACCCCATAAGGCGATAGACTTGAGGCAGGTAACGCCCCTGTCCCCACCTGCGCCCGAGCCCTCGCCGCGCGATCGGGCATTAACCAAACCGCGTGCGTTCATTCAGCGTTGCGGCCCGGCAGAGGGCACGGCGGCTATTGCCAGCCAACGGTTGGGAGGGCTATTTCATTTTTCCCAGCAGGGCGCTGGCGATCGTGTTTTTCTGGATTTCCTTGGTGCCCTCGTAGAGCTCGCAGATCTTGGCGTCG
>JASFFM010000466.1:0-3266 GCA_050124295.1 Desulfobacterales bacterium
CGCCACGCCAACCGGCAAACCCGCCCCCGGATCGGGCGCAATTTCTATCACGGAAACGTTGATGGATGGCGCCTCATGCCTGACAATGGGTCCGGTAGCCGCCTTGGCGGTCTGTATGGGGGCCCCATGATTCCCCTCCCAGGTTTCCGAGCATGCGGCGACCAACCCCCAGAGTCCTTCTCTTGAGGTCACGCCGATTTCACCATCGTTTGGGCCAAACCGGCCCGTGGCGATTACTATTTCTCCGCGCCAAGCGCCCCGGCAAAGGTCATGCCGCAGGGCAGAGCCTGGGCTGCCGTTATCCATGTCTGGAACACAGGGCTCATGATTGGCGATAACCGTTTTTTTTGGTAAATGCTTAGCATCGTTGGGCCGACAAATCGGCATGTTACCCATGACGACCCGCCGGCCTAACGATATTGGTTTGCCAGGCACCCACCGGGCGACTATATTGTCTTTTCCGGCCAAACCTTGCGGATCGAATCGAAAGACATGCGCCTCGAAGACAAGCTTACCATCCTGGCCGATGCGGCCAAATACGACGTTTCCTGCGCCTCCAGCGGCAGCCGCCGCCGAAATAGCGGCCAGCGTCTGGGCAACGCGGCACCTGCCGGAGTCTGCCACTCCTACACGGAGGATGGTCGCTGCGTATCGCTACTGAAAATTCTCTACACCAACTTCTGCATCTACGATTGTGCCTACTGCATCAATCGCATCGGCAACGACATCCCCCGAGCCGCCTTCACATCCCAGGAAGTGGTTTCGCTGACCATCGATTTCTACCGTCGCAACTATATCGAGGGGTTGTTTTTGAGTTCCGGTGTGCAGCGCGGTCCGGACGACACCATGGAGCGTCTGGTGCGAACGGTGCAGAGCCTTCGCCAGCAAGGCTTCAACGGCTACATCCATTTAAAATGCGTACCCCATGCCAGCCGGCGCCTGATTCGACAGGCCGGACGGTTTGCCGACCGGCTGAGCGTCAATATCGAGCTGCCCTCGGACGCCAGCCTCCAGCGCCTGACCAAGGAAAAAACGTTCACCTCCGTACTGGCGCCCATGGGGGTTATCCGGGAAACGATTGCCGAAATCCGCGAGGATCGCCGCCGCCTGCGGCACGTGCCTCCCTTCGCCCCGGCCGGCCAAAGCACCCAATTGATTGTCGGCGCCAGTCCGGAAACAGACTACGACATCCTCGATCTGGCGAACGCTTTGTATCAAAAACAGGCCTTGAAGCGGGTCTATTATTCGGCTTATCTTCCGCTGGGTTTTAAAGAACCACGATTGCCGCCCATCGATGCGCCGCCCCTGAAACGCGAAAACCGTCTTTACCAAGCCGATTGGTTGATGCGGCTTTACGGATTTGACTTAGAAGAGGTGATCGACCGCCGCAGAGCCCATCTCGATCTGGCCATCGATCCCAAGCAGGCCTATGCCCTGCGCCATCCGGAGCGTTTCCCGGTGGATGTCAACAGCGCCGATCGCGAGTCGATCATCAGGGTACCGGGCATCGGGCTGAAATCGGCCAGGCGGATTATTCATCTGCGCCGCCGGGGAAGAATTCGCCTCGAGCATTTAAAACAGCTTGGGGTGGTCGTGGCACGTGCCCGGCCTTTTATCGTCTGCGACGCCTTGCCGAGGGGCCGATGGCCGGGTATGGGATCTGCAAAGAAAGCAGGGGCTGCAAATTCCCAATCCAAAACGGATACCGGTCCTTCCGCAGGTACCCACCCTAAAATCTTTGAAACCGATGGCAGTTTCGAGGGATTGCTCAGCGCCATCTACGAGAGCGATAAAATCCATCCGCCGCCAGAGGCCATCGAACCGGCCCACAATCACCAGATCGGATTGTTCGATCAGCGGGTCGTCATCCCCACCACTCCCGAAAAATCCGAACGCGTCTGGCAGGGCCTGGGCAAACACCTGGGTGGCAACCGGCGTCGGCGGCTTTTTGAGGCGTTCCTCTCAGGCCGCCGCGGGGTGGAGACGATTATTTATCAATATGCCCGCCATGCGCTGCCCGGTCTCCAAGCCGATCGCCAGAAAAACCGCCTCACGGTTCAAATTGCTATCGACCAGCTGGCCCAAAAGGTGCGCCGCGAAGCCCATCGTCTGAAAGGGTTCATCCGCTTCCAGCAGACAGGGCACAATCACTACTTGGCCTTGATCGCTCCACGCTATGATGTTTTACCGCTGATAAGAAGGCATTTCGAGACACGCTTTGCCGACCAGAACTGGGTCATTTACGACATGCAGCGCAATTACGGGCTTTGCTACGATCAGCACCAAACCCGCACCATGACCCTGGCGGGCACCGAATTACAGGCCATGCAAAAGGCGTATGCCAAAGAGCGCGACTGTCAAACGCTCTGGCGGCGGTATTTCGCGGCCGCCACTATTTCGCTGCGGGACAACCCCAAACTACACCTGCAACGGCTGCCGCGCCGTTTCTGGCGCTACCTGCCCGAGAAGCAAAGCTGAGGTGCCCGGAGCGGGCGCGGCGATCGCGTGGCGCCATTAGGGTATTGACAATTGACAAGCAGATGACAACAATATCTAACATTAAGTTATTCTGTTTCTAAAAAAACCCAAACAGGCTTTCATGTTGATATTTTGTTTAAGGAGGATGTTATGAAATTTGAAGCCAAAATGATACTTTCCGCCGCCATCACCCTGGCCGTCATCGCTTATCCTGTTGCCCGTGTGGTTGGGTTCGCTTCGGATATGATTCGTTTATAAACCCTCTCCGCTTCCAAAAAATACCCTCGGCGAATGTTGATCACAATTTAACATTCGCCATTTTTTTTCCAAGACGACACTGCGCTACCCGAAAATGGTCTACTGCGCTATTAAGCAAATCCTCAATCTTAATGGTCCGGCCAGAGGTTGCATCGGGCTGCTGTGAGGCGGGCCAGCGGCACGAGAAGGCAGCGAATAGGCGCACTTCTGTGGAAACGCTTTTGGGCCATGCCTGGAAAAACCCCTTGCCCCGGATAATGCCACCCGAATTCCCCAAAGCGATCTGCCCAGGGCCCCGATCGATCCGATGTCCGCAACCGGCAGGATCACATCGGCCTATGTATGATTAGGTCCTAAATCGCCTCCCCCTGATCCTATATCGGTCGCCATTTGACCCGATCATATCATGAAACCAGAGATGCTCACTTGCTTGGATGTATGGGTTCCCTGTCTTAGGGGAAGGTTGCAGTCAATGTGTCCGGCAACCCTTGGTGAGGGGCGCTTTGCAGAAGGCAGCGCATACCCTTTTC
>JASFFM010000467.1:0-3221 GCA_050124295.1 Desulfobacterales bacterium
TCTGGGCACCCTGCTGGGCTGTATCTCCGGTTACTACAAAGGGTTCTGGGACAGCCTGATCATGCGGATCATGGACATGATCCTGGCCTTTCCCTATCTGCTTCTGGCCATCGTGGTGGTGGCCTACCTCGGCCCCAGTCTGGAAAATGCCATGATGGCCATTGGCATCACGTATGTCCCGCGTTTTGCCCGCATTGTTCGCGGCAGTGTGCTTGAGGAATGCGAAAAAGACTACGTCATGGCGGCCCGCGCCGTTGGTGCCCGGGACTGGCGCATCATTTTCATTGGCATCCTGCCCAACTGCCTGGGGCCACTCATCGTCCAGACGACCTTGAGCATGGCCTCCGCCATCCTGGATGCCGCCGCCTTAAGTTTTCTGGGCTTGGGCGCCCAGCCCCCCACGCCCGAGTGGGGCGGCATGATCGCCCGCAGCCGGGCCTTGATCCTGCGGGCCTCCTGGGTCATGACCTTCCCGGGTATTGCCATTCTTTTGGCCGTTCTCGGCTTCAATCTGCTGGGCGACGGACTACGGGATGCGCTGGATCCACGATTGAGAGATTAGAACGGTTCTATCCACGGTTACCGAACGGCATTGGTATGAACGCAGAACCCCTGCTGAGCATTGAAAATCTCAAAACCTATTTTTACGTCAAAGGCCGTGTCGCCAAGGCGGTGGATGACGTCAGCTTTGCCATTCAGCCCGGAGAGACGCTGGGCCTGGTGGGGGAGTCCGGCTGCGGCAAGAGTGTCACGGCCCACTCCATCATCCAATTGATCCCGGATCCCCCCGGTAAAATCGTGGACGGCCGCATTGACTTCGAGGGCCAGGACCTTGTTAAGCTCCCCGAAGCCCGTATGCGCTCCATCCGGGGCAACCGGATTTCGATGATTTTCCAGGAACCCATGACCTCCCTGAACCCGGTTTTCACGGTGGGCGATCAGGTGGGGGAGGTGCTTCGCCTGCACCAGGGTTTGTCCCGTAAAGATACCCGCGCGCGCGTCCTCTCTATTTTCAAGCAGGTGGGGATTCCGGCACCGGAAACGCGCCTGGACGATTTTCCTCATCAAATGAGCGGCGGCATGCGCCAACGCGTCATGATCGCCATGGCTCTGGCCTGCAACCCCCGCCTGATGATCGCCGATGAGCCCACCACGGCCCTGGATGTCACCATCCAGGCCCAGATCCTGGATCTCATGAACCAGCTCAAGTCCGATACGGGCGCTTCGATCCTGTTCATCACCCATGATCTCGGCGTGATTGCCGAGATGGCCCAGCACGTGGCCGTGATGTATGCCGGCCACATGGTTGAATATACCGATGTAAAGACCCTGTTCTCCAGCCCGCAACACCCATACACGGTCGGTTTAATGGAGTCGATCCCCGTTTTGGGGCAGAAAACGGCCGAAGGCCGCTTGAGCACCATCAAGGGGGTGGTGCCGTCGTTATTCGACCTGCCCCGGGGTTGTCTGTTCAGCGATCGCTGTCCGGACGTTTTCGATGCCTGTCGCCAAACCGCGCCGGACATGTATTCCGTTGGCACAAACCATATTGCACGGTGTCTGAAATATGCCTGATTCAATGCCCCTGCTCGACGCCCGCCACCTGGTCAAATATTATCCGATCCGCGGCGGTGTGTTGATGAAAGAAATCGCCGCGGTCAAGGCCGTGGATAATGTCAGCCTGAGCATTCAAAAAGGCGAGACACTGGGCCTGGTCGGAGAATCGGGGTGCGGCAAATCGACCTTCGGCCGTGCCATCATGCGCCTGGAGGAGCCCACCGCCGGGGAAGTCTGGTATGACGGCGACAATATCCTCACCTACGATGGCCAACAGATCCGGGCCCTGCGCAAGAAAATGCAGATTATTTTTCAGGACCCCTTTTCATCGTTGAACCCACGCAAACCCGTGGCCTCGATCGTGGGCGAACCCCTATTGATCCATGGAATGAAAAACCGCCGCGAACGAGATCTGCGGGTCCAGGAGCTTCTTCAGGTGGTGGGCCTCAGCAAGGAACACATGCGCCGCTATCCCCATATGTTTTCGGGCGGTCAGCGACAGCGCATCGGTGTCGCCCGGGCCCTGGCCCTGAACCCCAAGCTGGTGGTCTGCGACGAGGCCGTATCGGCCCTGGATGTGTCCATTCAGGCCCAGGTTCTCAACCTGTTGAAGGACCTGCAGGACGAATTCGGCCTGACCTATCTGTTCATCTCCCACGACCTACATGTGGTGGAGCACATCAGCGATCGCGTGGCCGTGATGTACCTGGGCAAAATCGTCGAGGTGGCCGACAGCAAGGTCATTTATGCCAGGCCGCTCCATCCGTATACCCAGGCCCTGCTGAGCGCATCGCCCATGCCCAACCCCGAACTGAAGCGCAAGCGCATCCTGCTCAAAGGCGATGTGCCCAGCCCGATCAACCCGCCTCCCGGATGCCGCTTTCATACCCGCTGCCCCTATGCCAAGACCATCTGCTCGGAAAAGGAACCCGCCTTGCAGGAAGTCCATAGCGGACACCAGGCCGCCTGCCATTTTGCCGGATCGGTCGGGGTCTGATGACTTAGACGGATGGCGACGTGGGCGGCCCTCAACCCTGAGCATCCTGAATCGCCACCTCTTCAAAGGTTTTGATGTCGGCCAGCACCCGGGTGGCGGCATCCATCAATTCCATGGCCACCGCAGCCCCCGTCCCCTCCCCCAGGCGGAATTTGAGATCCAACAGGGGCGTCCGTTTCAGTCGATTGAGCATATACCGATGGCCGATTTCAACCGAATAATGGCTGGTAAACAGAAAGTCCCTGGCCGGCGGCGCCAGTTCGCAAGCCACCAGCGCGCCCGCGGTGGCAATAAACCCGTCGCAAACCACCGGAATCCCATTGGCGGCCGCACCGATGACCAGGCCAGCCAGACCGCCGATTTCAAAACCGCCGACCTTGGCAAGCACATCCAGGGCGTCCCGGGGATCGGGCTGGTTGACGGCCAGCCCCCTTTCAATGGCCGCCACTTTGCGCCGCAAGCCGGCGTCGTCGATACCGGTGCCCCGCCCAGTCAGTTGCTCCACAGGCAAACCTGAAAAAGCAGCAATGATGGCCGTCGAAGGGGTGGTGTTGCCGATACCCATATCGCCCGTCCCCAAAAGGTCCACAGGGCCCTCCTCGAGCAGCGCATCGACGATGTCGATGCCCGCGACGATGCTCTGAATGGCCGCATCCCGCGACATGGC
>JASFFM010000468.1:0-3213 GCA_050124295.1 Desulfobacterales bacterium
AACAACGGCCCTGATCACCATTAACGAAACCCTCTGGGTTCAGTTGATTTTGTTCTTGATCTTTCTCTTTCTGATCAACCGAATCATGTTTCGGCCGGTGCGGCGCAACATGGCCGATAGAGAGGTCCATTTTTTATCCCTGCGGCAGGATATTCACTTGCTCCAGGAAGAAATCGACGCTCTTTCTGATCAGGCGGCCGCCGAGGAGGATCACCTGCGAACCACGGCCAAACGTGCCAGCGAAGCGCTGCGCGAAGAAGGCCGCCAAGAAGCCAAACGATTGATGAACGAGGCCTTGGAAGACATCAGAGCCCTCCAGCAGGAGGCGGAAAAACAGTTGGATGCCTCCCTGGCAAGCGCGCAGGGGCAAGTCGCGCATGAATCCCAGGGACTTGCCGTATCCATCATTGAGCAGTTTCTAACCAGGAGAACTGCACCGTGAACGCCTCGACACCCCGTTGGACCTGTTTGAAGATGATGCTGCTAACGCTGGCGGCCGGCCTGTGGTTTCCGCTGCCTGCGCTGGCCGCCGACACCAGCGGCAACTGGCGGGCCACCTACGACATCGTGATGATGTGGGTAAATTTCGCTATTCTGCTGGCGCTGCTGTTTAAATTTCTCCGGCCGCCCGTCGGTCGGTTTCTACAGTCCCAGAAGGATGCCATTCAAAAAACCCTCGATCAGCTGGAAAATAAAAAATGCCGGCTGAGGGATGAGGTTCAAGCCTTGCAGGAATCCCTGACGGCGCGCAAAGCAAAGGCCCAAAATCTGCACCAGCGCATCATACAGCAAGCCAAGATCGAACGCCGCGAAATCATCGCGATCGCCCAGCAAGAGGCCCGACGACGCTTGAGCAAAGCCCGTCAGCTCATCGATAATCGCCAGCGGGAGGCCTGCCAGGCCATTCGGGAGCAAATGGTCGACATGGCGGTGCGCCGGGCCATGGAAGAACTCCCCCAGCGAATGACACCCGAATTGGAACAAGCCCTGGTGCAGCAATATATAACCTCCCTTTCCGATGACCGGCCTTAGGCTCAACCTTTTTTGGCGCTAGCCCAATCCAAGCATCGCGCCCCCTCCGGCGGCGGGGCCTCTTATTCACCCCGCCCCGCAGGCTCAAGCTTCGCGTCATAACCGCCGATAATTCTATCGAGGGCCTCCCTTCATCCCAGCCTGTCTTGGGGATGGTCTTCGGCGCTTCGCCGCACAAAACCGCCCGGGGCTGAATTTTTCGCTGCGCACTGCGCCCCGGCGACGTCCGACCGAGGGAACACGCGCGGTATGGCCACGCCGCGAAGCCGCTTTGCAACAACCGGAAAGGAGGAAGTGCCGCCATGCTGTCCGCCGAGGAACTGATCAAGGCACCCGGGTTGCTTGCCCAGGATAAGAAAGATATCTCCATGATTGAGAAATCCGAATTGATCGACGCGACCCGCTGGTCCGTCGAGTTCAGTTTCGAGCAAATCAAAAAGCTGGTCCGGTTCATGAGCGTCTATCAGGTCGCCAAGGACACCGTATTGTTCAGTGAGGGTGAAAAAAGCGCCTATATGGTGCTGATCGCCCAGGGCCGGGTGGACGTGGTCAAATTCGACTCGAATCGCACACCCAAAAAAATGACCAGCCTGGGGCCTGGCAAGACCATCGGGGAAATGTCGATCATCGACGGGGAGCCCCGCTCGGCATCCGCCGTCAGCGCCTCGGAAGCCGTCCTGTTCGTCATGACAAGCGAGCAATTCAACAAGCTCAACCAGGCGCTGCCGGGCATCGGTATCACCCTGACCCTCAAGATCGCCAAGCTGATGAGCCAGTACCTGCGGCAGACCAGCGGGAGGCTCATCGATCATCTGGGGGAATAACCCGGATATTGCACGCCTTTGAGATCACCATATACAAAGCATTCCGGCGCGTCGCGGTAGGCCTGCGACCGCAAGCGCCTGATGACGCCGCAAAGGGATGCTGCGGGCTTGCCCGCCGGGTGAAAAGGATATGCGCTCCTCTCGGCAAAGCGCCACTCACCAAAGGTTGCCGGACAAATTCTGCGCACCCTTCCTTAAAGACAGGGAACCAATTCCTCCAAACAAGTCGGCATCCATATGTTCATCAAATGTTCAGGCTAAAATCCGCCGCAGGCATTCAGCTAATACTTGACAACCTGCTTCTGATATGATCATAAATTTGATCAAATTTATGATTAAATAAAAGAGGGTATTATCGTGTCCCAGCATGCCCTAAATCACAACGGCCCCTCCGAGGGGGCGCTCGGCCATACCCGCCGGGCATATCTTGGCATCCGCAATATGATGCTGCACAACGAACTGGCACCGGGTCAAAAAATCGCCTACCGCGATCTTGCCGAACGCCTGGGCATGAGCCAGACCCCTGTCATCCAGGCCTTGAAATGGTTGGAGTTTCAGCAACTGGTGCGCCACGAGCCGAACCGGGGCTATTTCACAGCCCCCATCGACCTCAAAGAAGTGGAAGAAATCTACGCTATCCGGGAAACACTGGAGTTGAGCCTGCTGCCCGGCATTATTCGCACGCTGGACCGTCAGGGCATCCAGACCCTGCGGTTGGCCCTGGACGCCCATCGCAAGGCTTCCCGGGAAATCTATCTGGCCGAGCGGCTCAAATGTGACATGGACTTTCATCTCACCCTGGCTCAGCTTTCCGGCAACCGGCTACATTGCAAAATCCTGGCGGATCTTTTTGACCTGCTGTACCTGAAATACAACGGTCAGGTGCTCTTTTCGACCTCCATGGCATCGGCTGATGCCGATCACCAGGCCCTGTTCGAGAGTATCGTTGGGGGCGACCTGAAGACGGCCCGCCGCACCCTGGCCAGCCATATCCGGCGGGTCAAGGCCCACGTATTGAAGGGGCTCCGGGAAATCACGGCGGCCAAAAACCAGGCCGGGATTTAGTCCCAAGGGAGACACACCATGGCGCTGACCTTGATGGAGGGCAACGAAGCGATCGCCTGGGGCGCCCGGGCCGCTGGGTGTCAGTTCTTCGCCGGCTATCCGATCACGCCGGCCACCACCATCTATAACGCCATGCTGCGACACCTGCCCCCTGCAGGCGGTATTTGCATGCAGGGCGAAGACGAGATCGCCTCCATGGGGTTTTGTCTGGGGGCCGCCATGGCCGGCTGGAAAGCCATGACGGCCACCTCGGGCCCCGGGATCAGCCTCTACAGCGAACAAATTTCGTTTG
>JASFFM010000469.1:0-3194 GCA_050124295.1 Desulfobacterales bacterium
GCAGTTTCTCGATGGGGAAAAACCGCGTATAGCCATAGCCGCCCATGACCTGCAGGGCTTGGTCGACGACCTCGAAAGCCGCTTCGGTGGCGTAGAGCTTGGATATGGAGGCGCTGATCGTGGGGTCGGTCCCGTTGTCGGCTTCCCAGGCCGCTTTCCAGATTAGCAGGCGCGAGGTCTCGATTTTCTGATACATCTCCGCGATTTTGAACTGAATGGCCTGGAAATTGATGATTTTACTGCCGAAGGCGCGGCGTTTTTTGGCGTAATCAAGGGCAAATTCCATCGCCGAGCGGGCGGCCCCCACCGCAAAGGCACCGATGGACGGTCGGGTGCGGGCAAAGGTGCGCATTGCCAAAACGAAGCCTTCCCCGGGCGGGGCGATGACGTTTTCCTTGGGGACGCGCACGTTTTTCAGATTGATGGCGGTGGTGTTGGAGGTCCGCTGGCCGAATTTGGGGATATGCCGCCCGGCGGTGACACCTTCCCAGTCCGTTTCGACCACGAAGGCGCAGATGCCCTTGTGGGCTGATTTGGGGTCCACCGTGGCAAACACCGTCACGTAATCCGCGATGCCGCCGTTGGTGATCCAGAACTTGGTGCCGTTCAGGATGTAGTCCTCACCGTCCGGCTGGGCCAGGCAGCGCAGGCTAGACACATCGGAGCCCATGGTGGGTTCGGAAGTGGCAAAGGAGAAGAATTTGCGATCCTGCGTGATGGTGGGCAGGTATTTCTGCTTGGCGGTTTCGTTGTCGGAGATGATCAGCGGTTCCATGCCCAGGGAGTTGTCGAAAATACTGGTGGCCAGACCGGGACATACGGCGGCCAATTCTTCTGTGGCCACAACGCCTTCCAGGATACCATATCCCTTGCCGCCGTAGGCCGTGGGTATGTCACCATTGACCAGGCCGGCATCGTAGGCTTTGTGGAGGACATGCATGGGCAGCTCGTCGCGCTGGTCATATTCCCAGGCCACCGGCAGCAGTTCCTTCAAGGCAAACTCTCGGGCTTGCTGCTGGATGGCGATCAGTTCAGGACTCAGATTGAAATTCAGCATTAAAAAAACCTCCCAATCGGTTTGAGGGATGATCACGCGGTGATCCTGCAACGCGCAGGCAAGACCGAATGATTTAGGTTAAAAACAAGCCTACTGCCCAGCCAAACTGTCGAGCAGGAGGCGGTAAAGGGATCGAAGCGCTTCCGCCGGGTCGCTCCCCGTGCCGGTTGCCCCGGGATCAAGACCGTATTGCTGGCAGAGCAGACGGGCCTGATGCCAGGTCGGCAGCCAGACCAGCTTTTCCCGGATGGCCTCGCGGGAGCCGAACAAGTCGACAAAACGGGGCAGACTCAGGATGAAATAGATCTGATTTGGAAAGGGCGAGGCAGGTCGGATGCGGTTTTGCGCATCCCAGACGAAGCAACCCACGTGCGGTTGCCAGGGCAGCCCGTTTTTTTTCAACCGCTGCGCCAATTCACAGATATCTTCATCAAAGGGAATCGGGGGCAGGTCGCTGGCCGGATCAAACGGTAGGGGTGGCATCATGGGAACATCCTCCACGCTTTTCATGCCACATCTTGGAGCGAGGGACAACTGTGAAATGGATCTTGTCCAAAGGCCCTTGCGATCCTTGACCGCGGCCAACCGGCTGTCTTGAGCCAAATGGATACCAATGGCCGTGCTATGCGTAAGGGCCTCAATCGATCCATAGGGCGGGGAGCGATTTTTCATAGAGGGCGGTTTGTTCGTCCAAAATTTCCCTCAGGAGGGCCTTATCGGTCATGGGGTTCATGATGACGGCCCGCAGCACGACGCGCCCTTCTTCCTCTCCGGGAACAGCGGGCAGGGTTGTCCGCGAAACGATGTTTCGGCCGGCCTCACGCTGCTGCCGCCGGATAAAAATATGGCGCCGGTCGATTTCTCGACCGATACACTGACATTCGGAATGATCAGCAAGGGCCAGGCGTCTTTTCACCTCTAGCGGGCAGATCCGGTAGGTGATGATATTCAGCTCCGGCGGGGTAGTGCGCTCCAATAGATCACGTTTTTCAATTTCCCGGGCCAACGCCCGGGCGGTGTTCATGCCGTGGTCGATGAGCACCGCATAGCCGCCGGCTCCCATGATGGCGAGGTCGCTGCCCAGAACAAGCGCATTGGCGGCCGGCGACCCTTCCAGCGATTTGATTCCCAGATCCACGGATCCGGGCCGATTTACGTAGGCGGCATGGTAGGCCACCTGGTCCATGACTTGGCGTTTGTCGATGGAAACGACCTTGAAAGTCTCCAGTTTAACGGGATTTTGGTTCAGGGCGGCGGATATGCTCTGCAGATGCACCGTGAAGAAGAGGAGCGCCGAGGTCATGTGGCATACAACATAGGGGGAAGCCACATTGACGGCGTAAGGTGCGATATCTTCGATGATCCCCTGGATAACTTCCGCCTGTTTGCGGCGCGGGTGGACGTCAATGGTCGTGTCCATGAACCGCCGGGACAATTCCTGTAGGCTGACGGCCTCGGTGATGCCGACATGCGCGTTAGAAAATCCTGCAGGCCGAGCCGGATTTGCTCCATATATTTGACCAAGGTGGCCTTCAGGGCCTCGTTTTCGGGCCGGATGAATACCCGCCGCAAGGTAGCCCAGTCGGCCACCAGATCGGGGTGGGCAGATGGGAATAGATATTTCGGGAAGGCAGATTTTTCGTTCTCGGGCATCGGCATGAGATCCTCGGTGACGTTTGACCGTCGCGCGGCCCCGACATGACCAATACGGACAGGTTTTCTCATTAATCCCAAGGTTTGACAAGCATTTCGGTTCTGAAAGATAGACCGGCCGGATCGGACTTCCGGCCGGCGTGGGCGGGATCAACGCCTTATACGATCGTCATCGTTCGGGCGAACCGTAAACACGGCAAGTCCATCAGGGCATTTGACACCAAATCTCTCCGAATGCCCCTCCGGTGAAGGAAAGGGCCAGCTTGCCCTCAGACGAATTCCCAAGCCCGTGTTTTCCCGGGCAATCGGCCCTAACGCAGCAGACGATTTTTCGTCGAATGCCATGCTCATCTTTTAGATTCAGGATGTGGGTATTGGTTAGAGGGCCGGCATGCCTTGGTCCAAAATTGACATTCGCCACAGGCGATTTAATATAAACGTCAATATGTTACCATATGTTAAAAGTATTCTCGCAATCTACATA
>JASFFM010000470.1:0-3175 GCA_050124295.1 Desulfobacterales bacterium
CGGGGGTCTGACGAAACGATACGGAGCCACGAAAAGCGAGGCCGTCCAGGCGGTATTTACCTTGCTCCTGGCCGCCTATGGGGTGTTGACCATCGCGGGGGTCTGGTTCCGGGGCCCAGGCATGCGCCTGATACTGCCCTGGTGATGCGGCGGAGATTAGACATGACCGAAAAACGCATGCCCAATAAGAACGCGGCGGCAGGCGCGCCCCGCAGGAACTTCATAACATTCCTGTGGGTTGGGCTGGGAATAGCCGCTTTTGCGGAGTTGGTCTGGGTGGTGGGCGCTTTTTTGCGCCCTGGTCAAAAAGGGCGGCCGCTGGCGGGGCCGGCGCGTCTCGTTGACGCCGGCGCCGTGGAGGCCTTTTTGCCCGGAACGGTAACCGCATTCCCCCGGGGGCGCTTTTACCTGGCCCGATTGGACGATGGCGGGTTTCTGGCCCTGTCCCGGCGCTGTCCGCACCTGGGGTGCACCCTGCCCTGGATGGAAGAAGAGCATCAGTTCGTGTGCCCCTGCCATGCATCCGCCTTTGACATTCGCGGGGATGTGATTCGTTCGCCGGCCCCTCGCGGCCTGGACCTTTATCCGGTGACCATTGAAAACGCGGTCGTGAAAGTCGACCTCGGACAGGTCCTGAGAAGAGACCGCTTTCCGTCGGTGGCGGCCGTTTATCCGCCCCAAGGCTAGCTGAAACGGTATTCGCGCCCATGACCCCAGACGACAACCGACCCTGGAAAATGACCGGCATCATCGCCACCCTGATGATCGTGCTGTCCATACCCATCTACCATCTCAGGCATCCTACCGGGATGTCCAATGAGGCGGAAGGCGAATCACCGCCGGCCGAATTTGTGGGCAGCGAGGCCTGCCGCGACTGCCACCGGCCGCAATATGATAAGTGGGCCGATTCCCATCACCGTTGGGCCATGGAGACGGCCACCGCCAAGACGGTCCGGGGGGACTTCAGCGACGCCGTATACGACCATTTTGGAAATCTGTCCCGATTCTATCGACGGGACGGCAAATTCTTCGTACATACCCAGGGGATTGACGGCCAAGCGGCCGAATTTGAGATCACGCACACCTTTGGATGGTACCCTCTCCAGCAGTACCTGATCCCCTTTCCCGGCGGCCGTCTGCAGTGCCTGCCGATGGCCTGGGACGTGGTGAAAAAGCGATGGTACCACCTGTACCCGGACGAACCGCTGGACCCCCGGGACTGGCTCTACTGGACCAACAACGGTCAGAACTGGAACGGCATGTGCGCCGAATGCCACTCCACGGATCTAAAGAAAAACTACGACCATCAGGCCGACACCTACGCGACCACCTGGTCGGAGATCAGCGTCGGCTGCGAGGCCTGCCATGGACCGGGTTCGGCCCACGTCCAGTGGGCCCAACGCCCGGCAATGGGCCGCCCGCAGGTGGCCAACCATGCCCTGACCGTGAAGACCAGTGGTCTCACCTCCCGGGAACAGATCGAACTGTGCGCGCCCTGCCATGCGCGCCGCATGTCCCTGGACGACAACATCCACCGCCACGCCGATTTTCTCGATTACGGCATCCCGCAGTTGCTGACCGAGGGGCACTATTTCGCGGACGGGCAGATTCTGGATGAGGTCTATGTCTACGGATCTTTTATGCAGAGCAAAATGTATGCGCGTGACGTGCGTTGCAGCGACTGCCATGACGTGCACAGCATCCGCCGCAATAAAAAAGGCAACGACCTGTGCCTCCAGTGCCACCGGGCGGCCGTATACGACACCAAGGCGCATCACTTTCACAAGCAGCCGGGGGAGGTGGGGCAACCCATTCGATCGGCGGACGGTACCGTGCTGTTCGAGGTGGGTACCGGTGCCCAGTGCGAACAGTGCCACATGCCCGGTCGCGACTACATGGGCATCGACTACCGGCCGGATCACAGCTTTCGCATCCCCCGGCCCGACCTGACCCTGGCCTTGGACGTCCCCAATGCCTGCGACCGGTGTCATGTGGACAAGCCCACCCAATGGTCGCTGGATGCCATGGCCAAGTGGTACGGGCCGACCCGCCGGCACCACTACGGGGAGGTTTTGGCGGCCGGCCGGCAGGCCCTGCCGGAGGCTCAGGCCGATCTGATGCGCCTGGTCGAAGATCGCCTTTACCCGGATATTGTTCGCGCCACGGCCCTTTCCCTTCTCATCAACGGCAATGAGGAAGCAACGCGGGGTGTGTTTTCGCGGGCCCTCACGGATGAAGCGTCGCTGCTGCGGCAGGTGGCCGTGCGTCGTTGGCCGGAAACGGATGCCGCCCGGCGGCTCTCAGACCTGCAGCCCATGCTCTACGATCCGGTCCGGGGGGTGCGCATCGAAGCGGCCGCCCGACTGTCCGATATCCCCGAATCCGAGATGCCGCCGGATGTTCGAAAGCAGTTTGCCCAAGCGCTGGCCGAGTACTGCCAGGCCATGGAGCGGACAGGCGATTTCGCCGCTTCCCGCCACAATCTGGGCAACCTTTACCGGAATCGTGGACAGGCCCAGGAGGCGGAAAAGCACTACCAAAAAGCGATGGCCATCGACGATCAATTCTATCCGGCCAAAGTCAACCTGGCCATGCTATACAACCAGCGCGGGAAAAACAGTGCGGCCGAGCATCTCCTGCGCGAGGTGGTGGCCCGGCACCCGGAATTCTATGAACTCAAATACTCGCTGGGGCTTTTGCTGGCGGAGCAAAACCGTTTTGCAGAAGCCGCCGTCTACCTGCAGGAGGCTGCCGCAGGGCTTCCGCAACGCTCACGAATCCACTATAACTTGGGGCTTTTGCTCCAAAAAATCGGACGTGACGACGAGGCCCAAAGCGCCTTGCAAAGCGCCCTGGCCATCGAACCCCAGCACCTGGATTACCAGTACGCTCTGGCGGTCTTCTATATCGAACGCCGAAATTGGGAAAGGGCCGAACCTTTGGCCAGGCAGATAAAGGCGGATCACCCCGCGTCACCGGTCGGGCAGCAACTCCTGGAGATCATCGCCAAGGGCCAAGCCGATTGAGTTGCCGCGGTCGCCGGCCGTTGAATCAAAGACGTCTTCGCGGGGATACACCGGATTTCTTTTCGCAGCCGGCCTGGCGCCAAGGGCGCCCCGGGCGGTCTGGGATCGGGTGGGGCCTCGGCGGTTAGATGGCGAAGCCGGGGGCCTGC
>JASFFM010000471.1:0-3159 GCA_050124295.1 Desulfobacterales bacterium
TGGAGACGCAGTGGCGGATGGAGCGCGGAAACATGCTGTCGAAGATCAGAAAGTCGGCCACGGTCTGCGGCGTGATGCGCAGGTACTGTTTGCGGAACATTTCGAAGGCGCTGGCGGATTTGAGCACTGCCATCCAGTGGATATTGTCGATGGGGGTGTTGACCAAATCCACCCGCGGCAACAGCATGAAGTACTTCACATCCAGGATGCGGGAGGTTTTGTCGGCCCGCTCCATCATCATGCCGATGCGGGCGAAGTTCCAGGCCTCGCCGTGGCTCATGGTGCAGTCCATCAGGCCGGTGAAAAGGTGGCTGCGCATCTGGATGATCTTGAAAAAGCGATGGGGATCCTCCAGGGCCAGCGACTGGCTGGCGGGGTCGGCAAGTTCCAGGTAGAAATTGTTCAGATGCTCCCACATCTCCGAAGAGATGATCTCCCTGATGGAGCGGGCGTTTTCCCGGGCGGCTTTCAGACAGCTCAGGATGGCGTTGGGATTGTCCCGGTCGAAGGTAAGGAAGCGGATCACCGGTTCCTGGCCGAAATCCGCGCATTGGCCCTTGCGGGTGTAATCCGAACACTGCTGCATGAAAAGGGCCTGGTCGCCGGTGGTCATCACCAGCGGCTCCCACTGTTTGGTCTCCTCCGAGGGTATGTCCAGAATCAGGTTGAGGTTGACGCTGATGAACCGGGCCACATTCTCCGCCCTTTCGATGTATCGGCACATCCAGTAAATTGAATTGGCCACGCGGCTGAGCATCGGTTTTCCCCCTCTATGATTTTTTTACAGCACCCAGGTGTCTTTGCTGCCGCCGCCCTGGGATGAGTTGACCACCAGGGACCCCTTGGTCAGCGCCACCCGCGTCAGCCCGCCGGGCTGCACGTAGATCTCTTCGCCAAAGAGGACAAAGGGGCGCAGGTCCACGTGGCGCCCTTCGATGCGGTCCCCGACGATGGTGGGCACCCGGGACAGGGAAATGGTAGGCTGGGCCATGTAGTTGCGGGGTTCGGCCCTGATCTTTTCGGCAAAGGTCGCCCGCTCGGCTTCCGTCGCGTGGGGGCCCACGAGCATGCCGTAACCGCCGGACTCGTTGGCGGCCTTGACCACGAGCTGGTCGAGGTGCGCCAGCACGTAGGCCCGATCGTTGTCATCCCGGCAGATATAGGTCGGCACGTTGGGCAGGATGGCCTCGCTGCCGGTGTAGTATTTGATGATTTTGGGCACGTAGGCATAGATGACCTTGTCGTCGGCAACGCCGGTTCCCGGTGCGTTGGCCATGGCGATGCGACCCGCCTTGTAGACGCCGAAGAGACCCTTGACGCCCAGGAGGGATTCCGGGCGAAAGACTTCCGGATCGATAAAATCATCGTCGATGCGCCGGTAGAGCACATCCACGCGCTTCAAACCCTTGGTGGTCAGCATGTGGACAAAGCCGTCGGCCACCACCAGGTCCTGGCCTTCCACCAGTTCCACCCCCATCTGCTGGGAGAGAAAGGAGTGCTCGAAGTAGGCACTATTGTAGATGCCCGGGGTCAGCACACCGATGGTGGGCGATTGGACGTTTTCGGGGGCCAGGTGCGCCAGCACCTCCAACAACTTGGAGGGGTAATCGTCGACGGGACGCACCCGGGACGCTTCGAACACCTGGGGAAAGGTGCGCTTGAGCACCTGGCGGTTCTCCAGCACGTAGGAGACCCCCGACGGACAGCGCAGGTTGTCCTCCAGCACGTAAAAGCGGCCGTTCTCGTCCCTGAC
Source organism: Desulfobacterales bacterium (assembly GCA_050124295.1). Classification (GTDB taxonomy): domain Bacteria; phylum Desulfobacterota; class Desulfobacteria; order Desulfobacterales; family UBA5852; genus JABZFP01. The sequence goes on from JASFFM010000471.1 coordinate 1,754, forward strand.
CAGATCGGTGCCGGTGACATGGCACCAGATGCCCCGTGGCGGGGTGAACCCCTCGCATTGTCTGCGATAGGTTCGGCTGGTGAGGATCAGGTCTTCGGGGATCACCTTGTCTTTCAGAATTTTTTTATCGTTGTAAATATCCTGAATAAAGGCGTTGAGGGCAAAGATCCGCTGTTTGAGGCCGTTTTCGATTTGCCACCAGTCCTCGTTGGGCACGATGCGGGGAATGATATCGAAAGGCCAGATCTTTTCGGTGCCTTCGTCCCGGCCGTATACGTTGAAGGTGATGCCCATTTTCAGCAGCAGGGCTTCGGCCGCCTTCTGTCGCATGGCCAAATCGCCCGGCGGCAGCGATTCGATCTTTTTCACCAGCAACTGGGCGCCGGGTCGGGGGTTGCCGTCCGCGTCGATCAACTCATCGAAAAAATCGCCTGGGTCGTAGGTCCCGAATGTCTTCATCGTCCTCATCCTTTGCAACCAAGTGCATCATCAGCGCGCGAGTAATACCTGCGGTAGCGCGGCGGTTGGCCCAGGGCGGAGCACCGTACCGCTACCGGCAACGGATTCGCCCCAAAAGCGGTTTGACGACCACCCCCCGTCAGGGCTGTTTGTAGCCTGTATGGGGAAATATGGCAAATCGTTATCGTTGCCCGGGTTGTCGTTTCCGTATCCTTCTTTTCCCCAAAGCCGGCGGACCGTTTTCGGCCTATTGGTGTGGGGCCCTGATAATCAAACTCCCCTCCTCGCCCGATACCAGACGATCGTCCAAATTTGGGCCTCGTGGTGGGCATTGGGCGGCCAATAAAATATGGGTCACAAACAGCCTCTTGCGACCTCCCGTAACCAATGGGCGGCAGTGGTGCGTATGTGTTACCGCGGGCCCGTGGGGCTTCAGGGGAGGATATAGGTGCGGCGTTTGATGGCGGCGGGTCGTGGTTGCGGGGCGCCCACCATTTAAGCTGTTTCTTAGCGGCCGGAGCCTTAATCTTGCTGATGATGGAGGGCATTGAGGTCTGTTTTTGGGGTGGGGCTGGTGAACCACAATGCTTAGCAGGAGCCGTTCATGGGCACCGCCGCTTATGCCGCCCGCCCGCACACTTCATGAAGATAGGGACGCCCACTTGCGGGAATGCATTGGTTGCCGGTCTTAAGGGAAGATTGCGCTCAAGGGGTCCGCTAACCCTTGGTGCGCGGGGCATTGCCGAACGCCGCGCATACCCTTTTGACCCGGCGGGCAAGCCCGCGGCATCCCTTGGCGGGGCTATCTGGCGCTTGGGGTCGCAGGCCTGCCGCGGCGCACCCCAATGCCTTGTAGGGGAGGCCTCAAACGGGTGACAAATCCGGGGGTGGAGGGCTATCCGAAAATGTTGATTTCCCGGATGGCCTGGTCCAGGAGACTGCCGACT
>JASFFM010000472.1:0-3155 GCA_050124295.1 Desulfobacterales bacterium
CAAACGGCTTCCCCAAGCGCTCTTTTGTATGCGCCGCTTCTCTGTTTATGATGCAACCGCAGCGTAGGATGCCGTTTCGCCGGCTGCCCATGAAAATCCCGCTCGCCATCATCAGCCCATTATTGGCCCTTCTCATGATCCTGGTGCCGTTGACCGCCACCGCCGGAAAAGGACGCTTTTTCCACAGCGGCGACGGTCGTTTGCAACTGGTCAGCGAAAAAAACGGTCGGTCGTTCACCGGCGCTTACCGGCACAACGGGGGGGGCTACGACGAGACGGCCCTGCGGGCCATTTGTGACGTTTTCGACGCCCCTTACGACCCCACCCATCCCCGGCTTTCCCTGCGCCTGATTGCCTTTCTTGATTTCCTTCAGGATCGCTTGCGCGCGGATGCCCTGATCACGGTGACTTCCGGCTATCGCAGCCCGCAGTACAACACCGCCGTGCGCACCCGGGGGGGCCTGGCCGCCAAGGCCAGCCTGCACCAATACGGTATGGCCGCCGATATCGTGATGGACGGTGTCCCTTCCGAACAGGTCTGGAAGACGGTCAAAGCCCTCAAATTCGGGGGCGCCGGATACTATCATGGCCGCACGGTTCACGTGGATGTGGGGCCGGCGCGCTCCTGGGACGAAACGACCTCGGGGGTGGGCACGGGCATCTCGGATGACAATAAGCTGATCGCTCTGGTGACCGATTTCGATGTCTACCGACCGGGCGACAAGATGATCATGCGTTTTATCCGCATGACCGCCTTCCCCATCGGGGTGGCGCCCACCTTCGTGCTGGAACACCGGGACGGCGCAGCGGCTGTGACCGCCGCCATGCCTTTCGAGCCGACCTTCGCCGTCCAAAGACAGGCTGCCTGCCCGCGATTTGAGGATATCGACCAGATGGCGGACATTGGCTGGAATCTGCCGAAAAATCTCCCACCGGGCCGTTATCGCATTCGGGCTCAATTTTGCGGAATCACCTGGGAGGAAATGCCACCTGACGTCACAACCCCGCTTTTCGAGGTGCGGGCGCCATAGCCTACCGAACCATAAACGCCGACCTTTTGGGGTCCTTTCTGCTAACGACATCATCTGGAGAGCATACCGGCGATGCCAGGCGCGTCAGACAAACCATCGAGGACGATCGGCTGCAAACCCATCGGCTATGTCCATTGCGCGACCCGTGATGTGCCCCGGCATTGGACCGTTTCCGACCTCGAAGGTGAACTGGAAATTCGGCCGGCCTACGAAAAAGGGTTGCTGGATATCGCGGCCGGGCAGCGCATCCTGGTTCTGTTTCACTTTGATCGCAGTGTGCCTTTCACGCCGCATCACCTGCAGCAGAAAAAACGTCATAAAAACGAGGTTAAAGGGGTGTTCAGCATCTGTTCATCCATTCGTCCGAACCCCATCGGGGTTTCCGTCCTGGAGGTACTGGCGGTCGAGGGGCGGTTTATCCGTGTTCGCGGTCTGGATATGTTTGACGGGACCCCGATTCTCGATATCAAACCGCATACCGAAGATCATGCATCCAGGGGTCGAAGGCCAAATTTGGAAGATATGGCCCGATAACATCCCCATCCCACACGCCGGATGCGCGATTAAATTCCGACAGGGCATGACCGACGCATCCCCCCGGGCCAACAGGACATTCGGTCACGGCACTTCCCCCGGGAGCGGTTCGCTGGGGGGCAATGGCGGCCTTAGAGGCGTTTACAAAAGGCAAATGAAAACTAAGGTAAGGGTTGGCCCCTGATCGCCATCATGCCATGCGACGCAGGCTTGGGCGATATTTCAGGGAACCCTCAATGGTCTGGCGTCGTCAGGACGACCCTGCGCCGTTTAGGTGCGGTAGAGGATGGTTGGTCGATCGGCGTGCGCCGAGACCTGAATGTTCCGGTTTGTCTCCTGCGCAACGGGGCCCATTATTTTCTCTGCCCGGGCAGGCCTGGTGACCACCGGGCCACCCAGATCAATGTCAGGGCAGGATTAGGGTAGGGGACCCTCGTGAATTGACGCTTCAACGGCGAGCATGACCGAAGCCTTGGCCGGCATCCAAGTGGTGACCTTGAGCGGTGGTCGAAAGGGCAGAAGTACCGAATGGCCGCCCACGGACCCAAATCACATCCTCGAGGGTGGTTTGTGGCCATCGTTTCCATCGTCTCTATCGTGAGAAAAATATCCAGCGATCCTCCGGCAAGGCCGGCTTTGAGGTGCATGATGACAGACAATCCCATAGCCAATGCGAAAACGACTCTTCTGGGAAGGGTGGTGGCGGTGTCCATCAGCACGCGCAAGGGCGTCAAGAAGAAAAACGTCGACCGCGGCCTCCTGGTGGTCCAACACGGCCTCGAAGGCGATGCCCATGCGGGCAAGTGGCACCGTCAGATCAGTCTTCTGGCCCGCGAGAGCATCGATAAAATACGGGCCAAGGGACTCGATGTGGTCCCCGGCGATTTTGCCGAAAACATCACCACGGAGGGGTATCCAATCGAAAAACTGCCCGTGGGCACACGGCTGCACTTGGGCGCCCAGGCGCTTGTGGAGGTCACCCAGATCGGGAAGGTCTGCCACAACCGCTGTGACATTTTCCACCAAGTGGGTGACTGCGTTATGCCCCGGGAGGGTATCTTTGCCCGGATTCTCAAAGGTGGGCCGATCCAGGCGGGTGATCCGATCGTGCGCCTGGACGAGGATCCGGCCTGAGGCCCTCAACTGGCGCTGCCATATTGTTGCGTCTGGTCGCGGCGGCTGGCCGCAATATGCGGTAGGATCACCCCCAACCTTTTTGGCTGAGGTCCTCAAGCCCCCGGAATTGCCGATCGACTGTAGGATGCCACGATTCGGGGGCAAAGACGGCGCCTATCGGCAAGGCGGCCTTGCCGTCGACATCTTCTTGCTCCCGATTCTCCGGCGGCCTAAATAATGATGGGGTCCACTTCACCGGCCGCCCGGTTATGGGGGCCGCTTGCATTCAACCGTTAACCCCGGATATCCCCATGTACCTATCGCAAGACCAAAGTCGGCAGTTAGACGCCGCCATCCGCGGGCTGGAAAAGAATACGGGCATCGAACTGGTGGCGGCGGTGGTGGGCAAATGCGACCATTATCCCGAGATTCCCTGGAAGGCCTTTGCTCTGGGAGCCGCTTTCAGCACCCTGG
>JASFFM010000473.1:0-3153 GCA_050124295.1 Desulfobacterales bacterium
CCATCCAGGGGACAACGCGCAGTGCGAACAGGTGATCCGGGGCATCCACAAGGCCTAAGCTACCGGCCTGAATCGCGATCGCTCTCAAAAGTCGGGGACGGGCTGTGGGCGGTTGGATTCCGCACCAATGCATAAAAGGCTCAATCTCCGAGGCCAGTGAGGGGTTTTTCTATCATTTACCCTGCATTTTTCTCGCCTTGTGTTGGTGCGCCGGGGTCATACCTTTTAAATGTACGACGGCAGCTGATATTTGGTTGCCGTCCTATTTATTTGATCGCCAACCCATTATTCCCAATAAACATAAGTGAGGTAGCTATGATAAAGATCACGCGTTTTATGACCATCGGACTGATTTTGTTGACCCTGCCCATGATCGCCATTGCCGGCAGCCACTCCAAGGGCAACACGAGCGGATCGAACACCAAAGACATCGTCGACACGGCGGCCTCGGCCGGCTCCTTCAACACCCTAGTACAGGCCTTACAGGCCGCTGACCTTGTCGAAACACTACGGGGTCCGGGACCGTTTACCGTTTTCGCACCGACGGATGAGGCTTTTGCCAAGCTACCGGCCGGTACCCTGGAAAATCTGCTTAAACCGGAGAATAAAGGTCAGCTGCAAGCCATTCTGACCTATCACGTGGTGGCGGGCGAAGTGATGGCCAAAGATGCCGCCATGCTAAGCTCTGCCAAAACGGTCAATGGTCAGAGTTTTCGTATATCGAAGTCCGGATCCGGCCTGATGGTGGACAACGCCAACGTGGTTAAGGCCGACATCATGACCAGCAATGGCGTGATCCATGTCATTGATGCGGTGATCTTACCGCAATGATAGCAAACTGACCATCGGGGGCGCAGGCCTCTTTTGGTTCTTCTAAATTATTTTGAGGCAGGCTCTCGCTCGGGGGTCTGCCTATTTTTTTGGCTGCTGGACGATGCCAGACCTGTCCCCCCGATGGCCCGGAGACGTGGCCGATAGATCTGGATCATTTCGTCCCAATGGGTGTCCCGGCTGAACGCATTGGCCCGGTAAAGCATTTGGTGGGTCTGGTAGATATTTTCGGGCACCAGGGGGTGCGACAGGTAGATGGAAACACCGGTGGCCGAACAGTCCGGCGTGCTGCGGGCATACACCAGGATGTGCTCTGCCAGAATGTTTAGCACCCGGTCGCAGGCGGCTTGCAGGTCTGGTTGACGAATGCCAGCCCGCAGATGCTGTACAAAGCCTTGCAGGTCGTAATATTCAAGATTCAGAAAACTGGCAAATGGCTGGGTGGCGGACAGGGCGGCCTGCATGGCCGCCACCACCCGGGGTGAATCCGCATGACGGATCAGTTGGCGGGCCAGTTCATCCAGGGCCTCCACCAGCTGAGGCATGGCCTCGGCATTTAGCAGGGCCATGTCGCCGGCAAAACGGCAGGCTTTGGGCGAGGGGGTAATGCCGGGAAGCAGGACCGTTTTTGCATAGCTGTTGACGTGGCTGTCCACCAGCGCCCGGCCTAAACTTCGAACATCGGTCCGGGGCCGTGCTTGCAAGCGGGCGATGAGATCCTCGAAGCGCAGTCCCCGGATCTGGTAGCGTCCCGGCGGTTGGTTCACGAGACGAATCTCGTCCTGGCTGCTGACCACGAAGTGGGTCACGTCGCTCAGGGTGTAGCTCACCTCCACCATATTGGCCAGACAGGAAAAAAGCACCATCATCTCGAAGCGCCGACGGTCGAGGCCCTGTTTGAGGGCCCTGTGAAACTGTTCCATGGTCAGTTTGCGTCCGCTGGTGTCGTCCCGGGACATGGAAACGGTTTTGGCCGGCGCCGGCGCCTGGTAGCAGCGGGTATCGATGACCCCCTGGCCGTGGGCAAAGGTGTAGAAAAGGTAGCGCCGGGCCGGAAAACGATCGATGGCCATATGCACGAAACGCTCTAACGTTTCGGGGGCGCCCAGATCGGCTTCACCCCATTCCTCCAAAACCGGAGAGGTGATCCGACCGATCTCTGGATCGGCCTGCAGATGCACCAGTCGCGCTTGGGACCAGGCCGCATCATAAGGCGCAAGCCATTGCGGGTGCCCGTCCACCAGGGCAATCACGTTCACCGATGGGGATGATCCGACCGTTTCCATCATGTCCAGGGCGTGCAGGACCTCCTGGGCCAGATCGTTGTCGCCGTTCATATAACAGAGGATGGTGACCTCGGAGAGAGGCTGCGGGGCGAGGGGGGTGCTGAAACCGGCCGCAACGGTTGTTAAGAACCACAGGCCAATAATCATTGCAAGCTTGATGGTTTTATATCTAACCATTGATAATCATACCATTAAATAGCGCCAAAAAGCTGGAAATGCCCTCGATTGGCGTGTTGCCGCCCTTGGGACTTCAAACGCGACCCATCTGTTAAGCCTATCGGCAGTTTTCAGGAAGTCAATACAGGGAAAATGATGGGGCGCTGTCGGACGGGGAACGGGCAGGACCGGCAAGGGGTATGATTTGAGCGTGGCGCCTTGCGATGCGCGAGAGCCCTCAGCGCACCTGCAGGGTCAGGCCGGCCGCTGGAGGTTCAACACGAGAAGGAAGGATCACGGTCGTTCTTCGCTGATCTCCCGGGCTTTGATCGGCATCGACCGGGTGAGTTTGATAATGCCCCCGATGATGACGACCACCCAGAGGGTCATGGCAGCGAGTCCGATGACGAGGCTGTCGGCCTTGACCGAGATAATGCCGAACACGACGAAGCTGCCGATCAAGAGGAGCCAACGAAGGGTCGTGTGGGCCAATGCGATATAGAGACATTGCCGGGGTGCAAATTGGTTGGCCCGGGCGTCATCCCAGGCTTCCTTGAAAAAATCGCGCGATTTCCAGACAAAGAGGATAATGACGATGGCGCCACCGACATAGGCCAATATTTGGATCATCGGGCTCATAACCATGTCGCTGCTCTAAAGGTGAATAAGAAAATGAAATTCAAGCATGCGCAACATACCAAAATATGACTTGTGATGGCAACCCTCGAGCCGCCCCCAGAAAAAAGGCGCCGCCGATCGTCGTCCGCAGGCCCCCTTTTTCTCGGCCAGCCGGTTAGACAAAATGGTTGCCTAAAAAAGAGACCGGCCCCTTGCAAACGCGGGTTAGGAGCGCAAACCGTCTGCCTGGCGGGCGACCCTA
>JASFFM010000474.1:0-3110 GCA_050124295.1 Desulfobacterales bacterium
TTGGTTTCAACAAACATTAAACCGCATTCATAATTTTAATTAAACCACCTGTCGGTCACAAAAGCAACCATAAAATGAGGGGGGGAAACGATGTTGAAAAAATGTGGTTTGCCAATTTTTGTTGTCCTATTGGCCTTGTGCTTTCCGCTGTCCGCCGCGGCAGATAACGTCATTACCCTGGGCATTTACCAGGAACCTGAAACACTCAACACCTATATCGGCGTGCAGACGGTCATCACCTATGTTCACAAGCCCTTTGCCGAATATCTGGTGGATGTGAATGACAAGGGCGAATACGTGCCCGTGCTGGTGGAGGAAATTCCCACGGCGGAAAACGGCGGGGTTTCGGCGGACGGCTTAACCATTACCTACAAACTGAAGAAAGGCCTCAAATGGAGCGACGGTGCACCGGTGACCTCGGCGGACGTCAAATTCACCTGGGAAGCCCTGGTCAACCCCAAAAACCTGGTCAAAAGCCGGTCCGGCTATGAATTGATCACGGCGGTGGAAACGCCGGACGACCACACGGCCGTCGTCACCTACAAGGAATTCTACGCCCCTTACCTGACCCGCTTCGCACCCCTGCTGCCCAAGCACATCCTGGGCGACCTGCCCGATATCAACGATGCTCCCTACAACCGGATGCCCGTGGGAACCGGGCCTTTTATGGTCACCGAATGGGTCGGCGGCGACCACATCACGATGGTGAAAAATCCCCATTACCGCGATGCGGACAAGGTGAAACTCGACAAGATCTTCTTCAAAATCATCCCCAGCCGGGAGGTCGGCATCGCCCAGCTTCAAGCCGGCGATATCGACGGGGTGTGGGATCTGATCGAGGCCCAGATCCCTCTGATGGAAAAAAATCCGGAGGTCAGCCTCTGTCTTTCCAACTCCCTGACCTCGGAGCGGTTGATCCTGAATCACAGCTCCCCCGTGGCGCCCAACAATGGCAACCCGGATTTTCCGCATCCCATTCTGGCGGACCTCAATGTCCGCCTGGCCATCGACTACGCCATCAACAAGAAAGAAATCACCGACAAACTGCTCTATGGCAAGGCCAAGGTCGGCACCTCCGAGATTCCCAGCGGCTGGGCCACCAACCCGGACATCAAACCTAAACCCTACGATCCCGAAAAGGCCAAACAACTGCTGGACAAGGCCGGCTGGAAGCCCGGCGCCGACGGGATCCGCGAAAAAGACGGGGTGCGGCTGCGCCTCAAGATCACGACCACGACCGGCAACAAGCTGCGCGAACTGGTGCAGCAGGTGCTGGTGGATCAACTTCAGAAGGTGGGGGTCGAGCTGTACATTGAAAATGTGCCTTCATCGGTCCTGTTCGGCTCCTGGTCCAACGATGCCGATCGCAAAAAGGGCCGCTACGATATTCTCATGTACACCACCGGCCCGGGCATCGATCCGCACCAGCAGTTCGAGGGCTATTTCCACTCCCGCAACATCCCCACGGTGGCCAACGGCGGCAGCGGCTACAACTACACCCGTCATCGGGATGCCGCGCTGGACAACTTCCTCGATATCGCCGGTAAATCGGCCAGCATGGCCAAACGGGCGGAAGCCTATCGCAACGCCCAGGCCCGGGTGTCGGAAATCGTGCCCCACATCTACCTCTACCAGCGGCTCACGGTGCACGCCTTCCGCAACAACGTGAAAGGCTGGAAACCCAACGGCTATGGGATCATCGACGCCGTCGAGACTTGGAACGTCGCCGATTGGTACGTGGAGTAATTCTCCCAGCGCCGACCCGCAATAGGCCTCCACCGCGCGCCGTTTGATGACGGCGCGCGGCGGGGCCCCCAAGTGGTGGTGAAATGCGAATTACCTATATCCTGCGAAGGTTGCTCTCGGTCATCCCCGTCATGTTCGTGATCACCTTTGCAACCTTCGTTCTGATGCAGATGCTGCCGGGCGGGCCGTTGGCGGCATACGAAAACAACCCTGAAATTTCCCAGGCCGACATCCAGCGCCTGCGCCATGAAATGGGGCTGGACCGGCCCGTGCACGTGCAGTACTTCTCCTGGCTGAAAAACATATCCCAGGGGGACTGGGGCTATTCGTTCACGACCAAACGGCCGGTGGTCACCGAAATCTGGGAGCGGCTGCCCAATACCCTTTATCTTACCGGCGTGTCCCTGCTGGTGGCCCTTTTGATCGCGATTCCGGCGGGAATCATTTCCGCCACCCGCCAGTATTCGATTTTCGACCATATCGCCACCACCCTGACCTATGTGGGCCGGTCCATGCCGGTCTATTATTCGGGGCTCCTGCTGATTATCATTTTCAGCATCTGGCTGCGGTGGTTTCCCAGCGGCGGCATGCACAGCCTGGGCAAGGAATTTTCGATCATCGACAGCCTCAAGCATCTGTTTCTGCCCATGCTGAGCCTTTCCACCCTGATTGCGGCCAAATACGTCCGGTTTCTGCGCACCAGCATGCTGGAGGTGATTCACCAGGACTATATCCGGACCGCTGCGGCCAAGGGGCTTAAGGAACGGGTCATTATCTATAAACATGCCTTCCGCAACGCGGCGATTCCGCTGGTGACCGTGGTGGCGATCGATCTGCCGGTCCTGTTCGCCGGCGCGCTGTTCACGGAAACCGTTTATTCATGGCCGGGCATGGGGCGCCTGTTCGTCGATGCGGCCACCCGATTCGACTATTCCATCGTCATGGGCATCGTGGCGGCGATCGCCTTTCTGGTGGTGATTTCCAATCTGCTGGCCGATATCGTGTACGCCATCCTCGACCCGAGAATCACCTATACTTAAGGAATGCGGTCCTAATGGCAGATACGACATTTTACGAACGGCATCGAAACCAACTCTGGTACATGACCCTGCGGCAGTTTTTACGCCACAAAATGGCGGTGGCGGGCATGATCATCATGGCCGTGATCCTGCTGTCCGTCGGTCTTGTCGACCGTATTTCGCCCTATGACCCGGAAAAACCGGATCTCTCCAACATGCTGGCCCCGCCCAGCCTTCACCATCCCCTGGGCACCGATGAGCTCGGCCGGGATCTCCTTACGCGCAGCCTTTACGGTGGCCGGGTTTCCCTCGTGGTGGGTGTTTTTGCCATGCTGGTGGCCGTGA
>JASFFM010000475.1:0-3106 GCA_050124295.1 Desulfobacterales bacterium
CCTGCCACGCAGGGACTCCACGGTGCGAACGGACAGGCCCAATTGCCCGGCAATGGCCTTCGATCGAAGGCCCCCACGGATCAAGCGGGCGATACGCATTTCCTGGGGGGTGAGTTCATAGTCCCGCAGATCAAGGTGCGCATCAAGATCCTTTTCCAGTTCGTCCATATGGACCTTCAACCTTTCAAGCCACCGGTGCTGATCCACGCCCGTGCACTCCCGTTCGATCAGCCGCACCAGGGGCCGCAATAGGTTCTGGACGTTGCGCCGCGCCGTTTGGCCTAATTCCCGCTGGTCTGCACTGCTCTGCCGCAGCAGGCCTTGCAGTTCATGATTGCTGGCCGCGATGGCTGTGGCCCGCTCGAGCAGCTCACGCTGGCCTTCCCGATGCACCGCCATGAGTTCACGCTGTTCCTCCAGCAATTGATCCATATCCATTTTCAGCATCTCCAGCAGGTCGTAAACCGGTTGCAGGACCTCGGGGGGGGCGGGTGCGGCGGTGTCCGGCAAGCCGGGTGATTCCAGATCAAGACGGCCTAAAAGGGATAGCAGCCCATCCACGTGGGCCGTCCGGGGGTCGACCGGATCGGCCACCCCCCGGGCGACGGCGGAATGTGACCGGGCCGGCCTCACATGCCGCCCGGGAGGGTATCCGGGCATCGGGGATACGCTGTGCTTCTGCAGCCGGGCCAGGGCCGCGGTCACGGCGTCCTCGTAATGCGCGACCATGTGCACGCGGTAGCGGTGAAGACCCAAGCGCCTGGAAAGATTGAAGCTGAGGCGAAAAAAGGGCGGCATTCCATAGGGAAAGGAACCCAGGAGTCCTTGCAGATCGTTGGTAAACTGCAGATAGCGACGGCGGGCATTGGTCGTACCGCCCCACGTATGGGCGAAATTTTCGATAAACACAAATGGACGACCGTCGGGATTTACCTCGGCAAGGATCTCGACCGCCAGGGCAATTGCCTGCTGCATATCCTGGTCGGCAACATAGCCCCTGGGGATTACCCAGAAAATGCGGTCACCGATCAGGGCAATGGTGGTGCGATAGGTGCGGGCAGGGTTGGTGTAGATCCACTCGGGGCGGATCTTCACGGGCAGGCCGGTGCAGGGGCAGACCGCCGGCAGCAATTCCGGCGCGGCCGCTACCGTCAAGGGCTCCGAGGGGCTCATGGGATTCTCCGGCGTGGGGCACGCGCCACGTGGTCAGCTTCCATCAGCCAGTCCTTCAAACGGCGGCGGCGGCCCCTGAGACCCGCTTTACGGCGCATGCGCTGACAGTGGTTTTCGATGGTACGCCGGGAAAGTCCCAGTATGTCGGCGATTGTACGTGTGCTCTGACCGTTGGCGATCAAGTAGGCGATCATTCGTTCCCGGGCGGTAAACGCCGGCGGGGATGCGGCCGACTCCCAGGGCAGGAGGGTCCCGATCTGACAGATCAAATCCTTTACCAGGGGAATCAGAAGCCGCTGGCGGGCTGTCAGGCGCGTCCCTGCCAGTCCTTCCATCAGCGGGAAAAGCAGTTCGCTGAAGCGATCCCTGATCTTCGCCTCGAGACGGTGACGCTCTTCCTGTCGGGCGGTCAACAGGATTTTCAGGGTCGTGTGGGTTTCATCGAGCATGGCCTGTTTGTCGGTAAGCTCTTTTTTGCGCTCTTGGAGATCATCGCGGGCCTTGCGATGCCGCTGGAGAATGGCCTGCCGATCGTCCTGCAGGATGGCCAAAGCGTCGAATACCGGGCGAAGGGGGTGATCGAAAGGCACATCGCGCGCCTGCGGGGCAAATCCGTAAGGTTCCAAAATAAGTCGGCCCACCCGATCGACGAGTTCGGTGGCATGTTCGGCGAGTGTCGCTGCGGCCGGATCGCCTTGAAGCGGCGTGGCGCCTTGGGCTTTCCGCGGCGCGGTTGCGGGTGCCGCGCTCTCCGGGGCTGATCCCGCCGCCTTCCCATGCAAACGCGCCTGGGCCGCGGCGAGCGCATCCTCGTATCCCTGGCAGACAAGCACCTCAAACGGGAAAAGGCCGAAGTGTCGGATCAGGTCGAGCCCCCGCCGAAAAAGGGATCCTGGGCGGTAGACGATATAGGCCTGAATGCGTTTTTGCTGCCGCAGATATTGTATAATCGACCGCCGGGCGTTCATGGAGGCCCCCGCGACCGCTGAATAATCGTCCACGGCGATGAGCGGTACCTCCTGCGGCAGCATGGCCAGGAGGACATCGGCCAGGAGTGCCATGCCTTCGCGGGCGTGTCTGAGCCGCACGTATCCCTGGGGCTGGAGCCACACGATCCGTTCCCCGATAAAGCTCACCCGCAGACGGTATCGACCGCCCGGGCTGGAATAGGTCCAGCTGGCGTGGCTGTAAACCGGCAGGCCGGTCACCGGACAGTGGGTCGGGAGGGGTGTGGCGGGGGGTAGGGACACAGTGGATGGGTTCATGGAAGCTAACCCTTGGCAGCGCTGATGGGCAATCGTGTCGGCGGCTTTGGGGCCGGTTGGACCAAAAAGACCCTGCGGTCGCCATCCGTCAAGGGTAAGGCTCCACATATTCGGCGCCCACACAATAGCTTACCGGCTCCCGATCTTTCAGGCGGCGACACCAGCGGATCTCGGCCAGGCCCGTTCCCCGCATGGTGCGGCAGAGCCTAAGGTTCATTCGGTTGCGGGTGCGGGTGTCGGTACGAAAGAAAATCGTCATACCGGTCTCCAAGCGCGTCCGGGTTATGAAACCGATGCCGGTTTCACAATGGTTGATGGTGCGCGCCGGGTAGAGACTTTTGCCGTTAAGACTGGAGCACACGATGGGGGATTCGCAGGCGAACCGCTCCGAACGTCTCTTGTCGATAAGCTTTTCCATGCGGGTACCTCTTCAGCGCTCCAAAGCGCGGGATCGTGCTGACGGACCCATCGCCCAAGACAAAACGGGCCAGTAAAGGATCATACAGCGGTGGGTGAAGGCATTTCCAAAGTCTGCCGGGAGCCCGCGGGGCAGACAGACCGAAGACGGAACGTAATCCTTCGTCCTGTATGCGGCCAACTGACCGCCTTGTCAAGTCGGATCAGGTCTGCGGCAATACGCCCGAACCAAGAAAACCGTTCATCATCCC
>JASFFM010000476.1:0-3103 GCA_050124295.1 Desulfobacterales bacterium
TGCCATTCGCCACATCAGCATGGCGCTGCTGGAAGGGCGAACCATCGGTCTTTACGACCCCTATGATCATTTGGCCGGAGCGCTTCCATCGGGTTGCGTGCAAGCGATGGCCGCGGGGACGGAGAGCGCCGGCGATCCCCAGGCCTCTTTCCAGGGGGGACCCGGCGTCTGGGTCGATGACATTCAGATTGACCTGCCGGCGGAAATCCTGATATTGCGACCCGCATCGCTTTGGGTCGGTGTGGGCTGCAACCGGAATACGCCGGCCGTCGAAATCCGGGAACTGCTGCGCCACGTGCTGGACCAACACGGTCTGGCCGCCGCCAGTGTGGCCGGGTTGGCCAGCATCGATCTGAAAGCGGATGAGAAGGGGCTGCTGGATCTGGCCGCGCGCCTTGCGCGTCCATTGCGTTTTTTCTCTCGGCAACAACTGGCAACGGTGCCGGACGTGCCCTCGCCCTCCCCGATGGTTGAAAAACATGTAGGAGTCAAAAGCGTATGCGAAGCAGCGGCCATCCTGGCCTCGGAAAACGGGCATCTGATCGCGCCCAAGCAGACCACCCCCAACGTGACCATCGCCATCGCCCGGGCGTCCTCTACATCGTCGGTTTAGGTCCGGGAGGCCTCGGTCACCTTTCGGCCCGGGCCCGGGAAGTTCTGGGCGCCGCCGACACGGTTGTCGGCTATACGACCTATATCGATCTCATTCGGACCCTGATCCGGGGCAAAAAGGTTATCAGCACGGGCATGACCAGGGAGCTGGAGCGGGTCGAGGCCGGCATTGGCGCAGCGTTAGAGGGACGCACCACGGCGGTCGTCTCCGGTGGTGATGCGGGGATCTACGCCATGGCGGGCCTGATCCTGGAAGTCTGTCAGAGGCGTCGATTGCCCCTGGCCGCGGCCGGCAGCGCAAAGGGTGGCGAGGCGCTGCAGATCGAAATCGTGCCGGGCATACCCGCCCTGGCCGCCGGGGCGGCCCTCCTGGGGGCGCCCCTGACCCACGATTTCGCGGTCATCAGCTTAAGCGATCTGCTGACGCCCTGGGAAAAAATCGCCCGGCGGTTGGCGGCGGCAGCGCAATCCGATTTCGTGATCGTGCTTTACAATCCCAAAAGCAAGCGACGCCCGCACAATCTGCAGCAGGCCTGCGACATCATGGCCCGCCACCGCAGCCCGGAAACACCGGTGGGCATCGTTACCGGGGCAACCCGGGATAACCAGAGCGTGACCGTAACCACGCTGGGTGGTCTGCCCCGGGCCGAGGTGAGCATGCAGACCATCGTGTTTGTCGGCAATTCCACCACGGCCGTCCATGATGGATTTATGATTACCCCGCGGGGATATGCCCGCAAATATGATATTTCCGGAGAATGAGGCGGGCTGACCCATGACGGATGACCGGCATGCCTGAAGACAGCACCGATAGCGAACGCTCCCGTGGCCTGGTCCATGTCTACACCGGAGAGGGGAAGGGCAAAACAACCGCCGCCCTGGGGCTTTGTCTGCGGGCGGTGGGCGCGGGCTGGCGCGTCTACTTCGTCCAGTTCATGAAATCCGGCGCCTACAGCGAAATCAAGGCCTTGAAACGGATGGGGGACCAGGTGCGGCTGGCCCAATGCGGCAGCGGACGCTTTGTGCGGGGGACCCCCTCCCGGGAAGACCGGCAACTGGCCCGACAGGGACTGGAAGCGGCCCGCACCGCCATCAACTCCGGTGATTACCAGATGGTCATCCTGGATGAAAGCATGATCGCCCTGCATCAAGGGCTGCTGACGCAGGCCCAGATCGAGGCCCTGATCGAAACATGCCCGGCGACCGTGGAACTGGTTCTGACCGGACGCTACGCCCCACCGGAAATCATTGCCCAAGCCGATCTGGTAACGGATATGCACGCGGTGAAGCATTACTACCAAAAGGGGGTCAAGGCGAGGCGCGGTATTGAAAAATAATCTTCCAGCAAACTGCCTGGCGGTGTTCGGCACCGGATCGGATGTTGGTAAAAGTGTGATTACCACCGGCATCTGCCGATCGCTATACCGGCGCGGCCTGCGGGTGGCGCCCTTCAAAGCCCAGAACATGTCCAACAACTCCGGGGTGACACCGGAGGGCCTGGAGATGGGGCGCGCCCAGATTGTGCAGGCCGAAGCCTGCCACCTCCCCCCGCATGTGGACATGAACCCTATTTTGCTCAAACCCACCAGCGAGGTCGGCTCACAGGTCGTTCTGATGGGCGAGGCCCGCTCCAACCAGACCGCAACCGAATATCACCAGAACAAACAACGGCTCTACCGGTTGGCCGGCGACGCCCTGGGCCGGTTGCGGCAGCGGTTTGAAATCGTGGTCATTGAGGGGGCCGGCTCGTGCGCCGAGGTCAATTTGGACGCCCACGATATCGTCAACTTCAGAATGGCCGAGCTTGCCCAAGCCCCGGTGGTCCTGGTGGCCGATATTCATCGCGGCGGGGTCTTCGCGCAGATCCTGGGCACCCTGGAATGCCTGGAAGAGGCGCGGCGCCGGCAGGTGGCCGGCTTTATCGTCAATCGCTTCCGGGGTGATCTGCGGCTGTTTCGGGACGGGGTCGAATGGATCGAACGGCGCACCGCCAAACCCGTGTTTGGCGTACTGCCCTGGTATCGGCATTTCGTGATCGACCAGGAGGATTCGGTGGCCATCGAACAACCGCGCCGCATCCGCCCCGCAGGAAGGCAACAGGCCCTGGTGGGTGTGCTGCGCATCCCGCACATCTCCAATTTCACGGATTTCGATCCGCTTCAGGCTGTGGAGGGGCTTGCCGTACCGTTCATCGAGAAGGTGCAGCCCCTGGAGGGCTTTCAGGCCCTCATCCTGCCGGGATCCAAAAACACGCGGGCGGACCTGAGCTGGCTGCAGACCAGCGGATGGTCCGATGTTATCCGGCGCTATCATGAATCCGGCGGCCACCTTTTGGGCATCTGCGGCGGCTACCAGATGATGGGGGCGGCCGTGCACGACCCCGAAGGGCTGGAGGGCCGGCCGGGCCGAACCGCCGGACTCGGTCTCCTGCCCGTGGAAACCATATTAAAGGCCCCCAAGACAACCACCCGCACCCGTTTCATCTGGGATG
>JASFFM010000477.1:0-3101 GCA_050124295.1 Desulfobacterales bacterium
GTAAGGGTGTTTTTAATCTCATGGGCTTTTCTTTAGGCTTATTTAAGGTAAAGGTGAGTGGCGGGGAGGATGCCGGGCTACCCGGAATCGCCGCCCATGCGGCTGAGGCTAGCTGAGGATTGGAATCTATATTCAACACCATCATTCCAAACAGAACAACCGTTTCCGCCGTTTCATTAAGAGCTGGCAATCACTAGCATCGTTGGTTTATAGGGGCAATGGCTTTCGCCTGTCAATACAGGAATCAAGTCGCATCATGGGCGACAGCCTATCGGATTTAACGGCGTATCTTAATTCCGGTCGTCAACAGCTGGCAGGCATGGCGTTGCAGGCACGCCTTTTTCGGTAAGCGGCCCCTGACCCTCTCCCGATCAAAGGATTCACCGGACGCTGAATGCTTGGGCCCAGGGCGCCACTCTCCCTAAGGGACACATCCGGGAATGGCGCCCGCACCGATCGTGGGTGCCATTCTTTGGCCCTAACGAGCGTGCCGAAGGCCGGACTTGCCCATGCGGTAAGGACGGCGACGACGCCCAAGGTGCTAAAATGATTGGAAACGATGATCCCATGAAAACGGATCTGGGGCCGCCTTGTGGCCGGATGGGACACGCCGCCGATTGGCGCTAGCCATCGCGCTCGACTTCATTCTCAAACCGCCCCGCCACGCAGCATGCCGCGCCCACGGCGGCAAAATCGATCATCTCCGGCAGGGAAATGGGCTGGTTGAAGCCCCCCAGATGAGGGCCGGTCATCAAAGGGATGTCATCCTTGCCCTTGGGTATGCGTGCGGCCTCCTTCTGCGGGATGCCCCGGGAGCGGAGAAAAGCTACAAACATGGCCGGGTCCATGGCCTCCTGATCGACCACGCGCAGGATTTCTTCCATATGACGGTCCACCCCCATTTCATCGATCATTCGATCCACCAGGTTTTCCGGCACCTGCTGTCCATCGACGGGTAACGGGTCGCCGGTAAAGCCCTCGTAGTAGGCATGCCAAATATCGCTGATCATGGTTTGCAGAAGGTCGCGGTCGAAGAGGTCCCGGGCATCCACGGGCAAACCGGCTGGATCGCGTCCCATCCGCTCCGGCGCTTTGTGACGGAAATAGCTCCCGGCCACCAGCAGCAGGCTGATCAAATGGCTGCCGATTATGTCATAGCGGGATCGGGGCTGCCCGGCGATAAACGCAAAGTGCTCGAAATCCCGCAAGCCGCTGACACCGAAATTCGGGTGGCGGCTGGAGGCCAGCCAGCGATCCAGGCGGCCCGCATGGGTCCAGCGGTAACGGCCGCCGTCTTCCCGGCGGTGGCCCTGGGCCCGATTGTGAAACAGGGGGATCGGGGCGGTGTGGGCCATCCCCTCAGCCATCAGCCAACCCATCAGCCAGGCGTTGCGGCTGAGGACTTCCAAAACCTGCTCTCCTGCAAGCTGTCGGCCCATGGCGGTCTCGTTGGGATAGTGAAAGTAAGCCGGGGAGGCCAGAAAGACGATGGCATAACCTTTCGGGTGGAGGCCCGCCCGGGTGGCGGAATGGGCACTATTGCGCGGCGCCTGCACCAGGTAACCCTTTCCGTGGGCCAGTGGGCGCGGGACGGCAAAGGGGCGCCGGAACGGTCGCCGGGCGCGCAAACAGTCCATCCAGGCCGCCTCGCGGCCCAAGGCGGCGGGGTCCTCACCCTGCCGCAGGCACTTGATCACCAGGATCTTGCCCGTCCGGGTTGGGGCCCGCATGCTGCGGCCCTGCCAATCCCAGCCATTGACCACCTGCACACCGTGGCCGGCAAGCCAGTTCGCATCGCACACCGGCAGCGGTCCCGACGGTACCGTCGATCCCATCGGATCAGACCCGGCCGGACGACGGTCCACGGCCAGCGGCAGCATTCCCAGCGCTTCGGCCATGGCCCGGCGCAGACCGCTATGGGAGGTGTCCATTCCCGAGCGCAGCATTTTCAAGGCCTGACAGCGGTCGGGGGCTTCCCGGGGGCCGGGTCGCATGGCCACCGACAGCAGCGTTTCGGCCACCGCCTGGAAAAAAAAATAGGCTTGCTTCTGCTGCCGGTATACCGGGGAGGCCAGCAGGCGTTCACAGACCCGGAAAACAGGTGCCACCGGAATGGTCGGCGCACGCTGCACGACGCCCTTGATGCCGTTTAGGGCAACAAAGGCCGCACTGAAATCCTGATCTGCGCTCAGCAGCGGATCGGTGAGTTGATTGAGAGCGGTCACGCTTTTTCCCGGATGATCGTGTTGGCTGCCGTCGAAGCATCCCGATTTCCCACGACGGCGGTATGAGACATAGCGGCTT
Source organism: Desulfobacterales bacterium (assembly GCA_050124295.1). GTDB lineage: Bacteria > Desulfobacterota > Desulfobacteria > Desulfobacterales > UBA5852 > JABZFP01. The sequence goes on from JASFFM010000477.1 coordinate 2,305, forward strand.
TGGGTTTGACTTTCAAGGGGGGCTTCTTAACTAGTTCCCCATACCGACGGGGTCGTTACGATAACTCGCAGGACATCGTTGGGCATGCCTCGGACCCCGCAACCCGCCATCCATGGGAGGATCGATTCATGAAGAAACACGTCTGGCTTCTTTTGCTCCTGGGAATCTTCCTGCTTCAAGGCTGCGCCTTCCCCAAGATCAATCTATTCACCGACAGCACCGACCCCTACAAAGAATTTGTCCTGGAAGGATCCCGAACGCCCAAGGTACTGGTCATTCAGGCCAACGGCCCCATCGACAGCGGCCCCTCACGGGGATTATTGCGGGATCGCCCCGGCATGGTACCCAATATCGTCTCCCAGCTCCGGCTGGCGGAAAAGGATCACGACATCGGCGCCGTGGTCCTCAAGATCAATTCCCCGGGGGGCACCGTCACCGCCAGCGATGTTCTCTACCACGAACTGAAAGCCTATAAGGAGCGTAGCGGCGTCAAGTTGGTGGCCGTATTCATGGGCCTCGCCGCTTCCGGGGGTTACTATATCGCCCTTCCGGCCGATCGGATCGTCGCCCATCCCACCACCATCACCGGATCGGTGGGCGTCATTTTCCTGCAGCCCAAAGTCGAAGGGTTGATGGAAAAAATCGGCGTCGGCGTGGATGTCAACAAAAGTGGTTATCAAAAAGACATGGGCTCCCCTTTCCGGCCCAGCACGCCCGAGGAAGCCCGTCTGATGCAGGAGCTCACCGATCATCTTGGTCAGCGCTTCATCGATCTGTTGACCGAGCACCGTCAGATT
>JASFFM010000478.1:0-3092 GCA_050124295.1 Desulfobacterales bacterium
TGACCCTCAAATCGGTCAAGACCGCCCATCAGTTGCTGGCCAAGCCCTGCGATGTCAGCGTGCTTTGTGAAGCGCTGCAAAAGACGTCCGTTCTTCATCAGATCCTGGCCGACGATGCCATCCGGCGCGTGGTGGCCCGGATCGATACCCTTCCCAGCATGCCCGCCAATTGCGCCGACATCATGGACGAACTCCAATCCGAAGATGCCTCGATCCAACGGGTGGCCAACCTGATCGCCCAGGATCTGGGCATGACGGCCAAAATTCTTCAGATGGTCAACTCAGCCTTCTTCGGGCTTTTCCGCCGGGTGGCCGACGTACAGGACGCGGTCATGTTGCTGGGGTTGGACGCCATCAAGGCCCTGGTGCTTTCCATCAATGTGTTCTCGGCTTTCAACACCCGCCGCATACCCTTCTTCGATATCGAGGGCCTGTGGCAGCACAGTCTGGTCACGGGTGGTTACGCCAGGCAGATCATGACCCTGATCGCGCGGGATCGGAACCAGGCCACGGCTGCCTTTCTGTCCGGCATGCTGCACGATATCGGCAAGTTGATATTGGCGATAAATTTTCGTGATGCCTATCGGTCGCTCATTCGGGAAACGGCGACCTCCGCGATTGACCGGCTGGCAAGGGAGCGGGAGGCGATTGGCACGACCCACGCGGAGGTCGGCGCTTACCTGATGGGGTTATGGGGGCTGGAGTCTCCCATCTTGACCGCGATTGCCTTTCATCACGCGCCCCTGGAAAGCCCGATCCAGACGATCGCGCCGCTGACGGCCGTCCACCTTGCCAACGGGTTCGAGCACCGGCGGCGTCAGTCTCCAAACGGGGGCTGCCCCGCGGCCGAAGAATTCGATCGGTCCTACATGGATAGGCTGAGCCTGGCCGCCCATATCGAGGACTGGCGGCAGGCCTGTGCCGATCTTGAGGAGGGGCGTTCATGAAACCCCGTATTCTTCTGGTGGATGACGATCCTATGCTTCTGGCGGGCTTGACACGCAAGCTCAGAAAGCATTTTCAGATCGATACCGCGCCGGGCGGGCAGGAAGCGCTGCAGATGATTGAAGCGCGCGAGGCCTATACGGTCGTGGTGTCGGATTACCGGATGCCCGGGATGAACGGCATCGACCTGTTGGCAAGGATCAAGGCCATCCAACCCGATACCGTTCGCATGATGCTGACCGGTTCCACCGATCTGGGTACGGCGATCCAGGCCGTCAATGAAGGCAATATCTACCAGTTCCACCTGAAACCCTGCCCGGCCGAAGCGTTGATCGAGGCCATCAACCAGGGGGTGACCCAGTACCGCCAGGTCTCAGCCCAGTCCTCCCACATCAAGGCCATGGAGAAATCCATGGCCCTGGCCAGCGAGGTGCAGCGCAACCTGATGCCCAAAGATCATCTGATCACCGAGGATCTGGAAATTGCCGGGCAGAGCCGAATGTGCGATGAAACCGGCGGGGACTATTACGATTTCTTTCCCCGCCAGGTTGATGGGCGCTCCTACATGGGTATCGTGGTCGGCGATGTGACCGGTCACGGCATCCCGTCGGCCCTGCTGATGACCACGGCCCGCGCTTTTTTAAGGCAGCGGATCAGCGCGCCGGGGGATACGGGTGTGATCATGACCGATGTCAACCGCCATCTGGCCCGCGATGTAGACGGCACCCATCGTTTCATGAGCATGTTTTACTGCGAGCTTGATTTGGCCCGTCGCCAGATTCGCTGGACCCGGGCCGGACACGATCCGGCGCTGATCTATACGCCCGGCAAGGAGGCTGTCGACGAACTGGCCGGCCCGGGATTTCCGCTCCCCCTGGGGGTCATGGAAACAGCGGTTTACGAGGAAAGTCGCCGGGATCTGCAGCCCGGCCAGGTGATCGTCATCGCTACCGATGGCATCTGGGAAGCCCGCAATCCCCAAGGGGCCTATTTCGGCAAAAACCGGCTGATGACGCTGGTGCGGGAAGGTGCGGAGCTGTCCGCGCCCGATCTGGCCCGGTCGATCATCGAGGCCCTGGAAGCATTCCGGCTATCCCGACCGCCGGAGGACGATGCCACTCTGGTGGTCATCAAATTGAAGGGCTGATATGGCTGCTCTTTGTCAACAAGCAACACCACTGCCCCGTTAAAAAAGTTATCGCGATGTGATGCGTCCCGTACAAGGCCTTCCGGAGCGTCGCGGTAGGCAGGCGACCGCAAACGCCGGATGGCGCCGCAAGGGGATACCGCGGGCTTGCCCGCCGGGTGAAAAGGGTATGCGCTTCTCTCTGTAATGCGCCGCTCACCAGGGGTTAGCGGACCCATTTTGCGCAACCTACCTAAAGACAGGGCGCCAATGCATCCAGCCAGTGGGCAAAAATATTTTCATGAAATGTTCGGGCTGGCGGTGATTTGATTTTAATGGCCGCGGTTGGAGAGGTGCTGATCCAGGATGCGGCGGGCGGTCTCAGTCTTCTTGGGAACTTCCATGGGCAAGAACGGTCGCACGCTTTTCCACGGGCGGGGCTTGGAACCAGGCATAGCGACGTTTTCCCTGCCGGCCGGTGGGTTCGGGCTGTAGCAGGGCGGCCACGTTCGGGCGGTCCTGACCCCACAGCATGACCGTGGCCAGGGAGGCTACGATGGTGACGGGCGAGAGCATGCCCAGTGAATCCACCGGCGCGTGGGCCAGGCGACAGGCGGCCAGGACCTGATCCTTGTAGCCCCATCGCAGACAAGTCTGCATGAGACGGCGGCCCGCGGCGGCCGTTATGGCCAGGCCACGGCCGCAAAGGACCCTCACCAGCGGCTGCACCGCCGATCCGCCGATCTGAACCCACTGGTTGAAATCCGTGATCGTAAGCCCCGCCGGCCGACCACTGTTCGGCTCCCGGGCTTTCATTTCATCGAGCAACACGACCAGACCCCGACAGCAGACGATGGTCTGCCAGTCGTTCAGGCAAGCGATGGTTTTGCGTAGATCAGGAAGCATAAAGGATAACCCAAGCATATGTCGTGCCAGAATTTAGCGAGCGGGGCTGAAGCATTGCGCATAATCTTGATCCTCTAAGCACAGAGCGTTTTTCCTCGGCCCGGCGGACATGCCC
>JASFFM010000479.1:0-3089 GCA_050124295.1 Desulfobacterales bacterium
GTTGCCCTTGTCGTCAATCAAGATGAAGGCCGGGAAGTCCTTGACCGTGATCCGGTAGATGGCTTCCATGCCCAGTTCCGGGAAAGCGAGCACCTCGACATCGGTGATGCATTCCTTGCCCAGGCGAGCCGCGGGTCCGCCGATGGATCCGAGGTAGAATCCGCCATAGGCCTTGCAGGCGTCCAGCACCTGCCGGGAACGGTTGCCCTTGGCCAACATCACCATGGATCCCCCCAGGGCCTGGAAGATGGGCACGTAGGGATCCATGCGGCCGGCCGTGGTGGGGCCGAACGCGCCGGAAGGATAGCCCGGCGGGGTCTTGGCCGGGCCGGCGTAGTAAATGATATGGTTTTTGATGTAATCCGGCAGATCCTCGCCGCGATCCAGCTGCGCTTTCAGTTTGGCATGGGCGATGTCACGGGCCACGATGATCGTTCCCGTCAGAAGCAGCGGTGTGGCCACCGGGTATTGGGTCAGGGTGGCCCGAACCTGGTCCATGGGCCGGTTGAGGTCGATGGGCACAGCATCGCTCATGTCCCCTCCGGGCTGGGGCAGGAAGCGGGCTGGATCGCGGTCCAGCTTTTCGAGAAAGACGCCCTCGGGGGTGATCTTGGCCTTGATGTTGCGATCGGCGCTGCAGCTCACGCCGATACCGATCGGACATGAAGCGCCGTGGCGCGGCAGGCGGACGATGCGAATATCGTGGCAGAAGTATTTCCCGCCGAATTGGGCGCCGATTCCCAGGTCGCGCGAGACTTGCAGGATTTCTTTTTCAAGGGCCAGGTCCCGAAAAGCGTGACCGCTCTCGCTGCCCTGGGTGGGCAGGGCGTCCAGATAACCGGCCGAGGCCAATTTGACCGTTTTCAGGGTCATCTCGGCGGAGGTCCCGCCGATCACCACGGCCAGGTGATAGGGCGGACAGGCGGCCGTACCGAGGCTTTTCATTTTGGCGGTGATGAAGGGAACTAATGTATCGGGATTGAGCACGGCCTTGGTCTCCTGGTACAAATAGGTTTTGTTGGCCGAGCCGCCGCCTTTGGCAATGCACAGAAATTTAAAGCTGTCGCCGGGGGTGGCATAGATTTCGATCTGGGCCGGCAGATTGCAGCCGGTGTTTTTTTCCTCGTACATGGTCAGGGGGGCATTCTGGGAGTAGCGCAAATTGGTTTGCGTGTAGGCCTTGAAGACACCCCGTGACAGTGCTTCTTCGTCCGATGCGTCCGTCCAGACCTGCTGCCCTTTCTTGCCCATGATAATGGCGGTACCGGTATCCTGGCACATGGGGAATTCACCCTCGGCGGCGATCACGGCGTTTTTCAGCATTTCCAGAGCCACAAAACGATCGTTCTGGGAGGCTTCCGGATCATCGAGAATGCGCTTGAGACTCTCCAGGTGACGGGTCCGGTACAAGTGAGAGACGTCCCGGAAGGCTGCTTCGGCCAGGGTGGTCAGTGTTTCCGGCTGGATGACGGTGATCGTGCGGCCATGAAAAGACGCCCGCGCGATGCCCTCCTGGCTCATCAGACGGTATTCGGTGGTGTCCTCCCCCAGCGGGAACATATCCTGATAGTTGAATGCTGCCATGCGAAGATCTCCTCTGCTTGCTGTACAAGCCTCGAATGGACGGCCGGCGACGAAGGGAACGTCTCACCGGGGGCCCCTGCCGGACGAGGTATACTGAAATCACAAGGCCCTTGGACCCTGAGGGGTAGGGCCTGCCGCCGTCGGCATCCGGATGTCTTCCTGATCGTCGATTCAGGCGATGTCCAGGATGCCACGCATTTTTTCGCTGAGCTGTTTCATGTTGAACGGTTTCTGGATAAAATCATTGCAGCCCCGTTCCAGGATTTCAGACGCTTCCCCGCTGATGCTGTAGCCGCTGGACAGGAGGACCTTGATCTGCGGGTTGATTTTCTTCAGCTCGTCGAAGGTTTGGCCGCCGCCCATGTCCGGCATGATCATATCCAGAATGACCATGTCGACCTGGTCCTGATTGTCTTTATAGGCGCGCAGGGCTTCCTTGCCGTTGCGCGCCGTGATGACCCGGTAACCGAGCTCAACCAGGATTTCCTGACCCACTTCGATGGTAATGTCCTCGTCATCCACCAGCAGGATCGTTTCACTGCCCCGGCGCAGCTCGCGGGACACCGGGGCTTTCTTTTCGACGGCTTTGTCGGAGGCCGGTAGATAAACGTTGAAAGTCGTACCCTGGCCGAGTTCACTGTAGACGTTGATGTGGCCGCCGTGATTTTTGACGATGCCGTAAGCCGAAGCCAGGCCCAGTCCAGTGCCGCGACCCATTTCCTTGGTGGTGAAAAAGGGCTCGAAAATGCGCTTCCGGGTGGCTTGATCCATGCCAATGCCCGTGTCCACCACCGAAAGTTTCACATACCGCCCGGGTTCCACCTTGTAAGGTTTTTCATAGGTTTCGTCCAGTTCGACATCCTCGCTGAGCAGATGCAGGTCGCCCCCCCGCGGCATGGCCTGCCAGGCATTGACGAATAGATTGAGCAGCACCTGCTCGATCTGGCCGCGATCGACCTCCACCGGCCAGCTGTCCAGGAGATGGTCGGTATGGATGCGGATTTCTTTTTTGGTGCGGCCGAACATCCGGGCGCTTTCGATGACCAGATCGCGCAGGGCGGTGGATTTGACGTTGTATTTGCCGCCCCGGGCAAAGCCCAGCAGCTGCTTGGTCAGCTCGGAGCCGTTTTCGATGTATTTTTCGATATTCTTCAATTTGACATGATGGGGATGATCCGGTTCGATGCGGGCCAGCATGAGGGAGGCATTGCCCAGAATACCCATCATGATATTGTTGAAATCATGGGCAATACCGCTGGCCAGCGTGCCCACGGCTTCCATTTTCTGGGCCTGCTGCAGTTGGGCTTCCAGCCGGCGTTTCTCCTTTTCCACCCGCAGGCGCTCGGAGATGTCCCGACCCACCACACGAAATCCGCTGGGCGCGCCTTTCTGGTCACGGATGAGGGAGGCCGAAAGTTCCAGGATGACTTCCGCCCCATCCGGTCGAACGATTTCGTAGTTGGCGATATGCTGGGCTTCGCCGGAAAGAAAGATCTGATTGAAGG
>JASFFM010000480.1:0-3065 GCA_050124295.1 Desulfobacterales bacterium
AGAAGAACAGGGCGGATGTTCAATGCGGTTTCGGATAGGGGCCCCGTGCGCGGGGGCCGAAATTCACAGGGGAGGGGATGGCATGGCCAACATCGAAGCAACCCTTTGCATGGGAGCCTGCTAGAGGCCCGGGGAGTGGGGTCCAAGGCCCTGCCCTGGACCGGTTTGTTTCCCCATATAGGGAAGCAACCCGATGCGCTATCCCCGCAAGGCTGAAACACCGTTTGGGGACCGAACATTGCGTGAAAATAGTGATGCCCACTGGCGGAGATGCATTGGTTCCCCGTCTCAAGAAAAGGTTGCCCTAAATGTGTCCGGCAACCCTATGGTGCGCGGCGCATTGCAGAACGCAGCGCATACCATAGACACCCGGCGGGCAAGCCCGCGGCACTCCTGTCGGCCTTATCCGGTGCTTGCGGTCGCCTGCCGGCCGCGCCGTCGAACCTATCCGGTATGCGAGCACCTTCCCAAATGGGCCGCATGGCGCTTTATTGGGGAAACAGCGAAGGGAAACCCCAGGGGGGCATCGACGCGATCCGTCATGCGTGCATACCCTTCAGCATCCGGTTGGCGCCATGGTGTGATCACCTTAAACCATTGACGGCCGACGCGGGCATGGGGCCGTTGTCAGGGGCAGCTTGAATCGTTGCAGAAAATGGTTTACCATGCGCCTTCAACTCCACCGATATGTATCGTTCGTCGAAGACCTGGCCTAAATAGACTTTGGGGAGGCTTCGTTAAAACGGCGTCATAATGGCTTCCAAGGAGGATGGCATGCAGATTCCAAAGATAATGCTTTACCTGTCGGCAATCGTGCTGGCATCTTGTGCAAGCGACTCACAGAAATATGCCGATGATTACTATGATCAGGGGCTTGTTTTCTACGAGCGCATGGAATACGGCCGTTCCGTGGACAGCTTCAACAAGGTGCTTGAACTGGAGCCCGACGGCGAAGACAATTACAAGGTTTACTACAACCGCGGCAATGCGTTCCTCAAAAGCCGTCAATACGAACAGGCCATTTACGACTTTAGCAAGGCGCTGGAGCTCGTTCCGGCCACAAAAAAGCAGACGCGTTATCTTATCCTGGAGGCGCGCGGCAACGCTCATCAGAAGAACGCGCAGATCGACGCTTCGATCGATGATTACAGCCGGGCGATTGAACTGCTTCCGCTAGAGAAGAAAAATAAGTTTATCTATCACAACCGCGGGTGGTCCTGGATCAGCAAGCAACGGTATGATGCCGCGATTGATGATTTCGACGCCGCCCTGGATCGTGACGCCAAATTCGCACCGGCCTATTACGGGCGGGCCACGGCCTGGTATCAAAAGGGCGATTACGAGAGAGCGGCCATCGACGCCAAGGACGCCATCAAGCGTGACCCCGGGAAAAAGGCCTACGAAGATCTCTTGTTCGACATCCGGACGGCCGCCAAGAAGCCATAAGGTTGCCCTTTGAAGACGTCTTGTTCAACGCAGGGGATCGACAATAAGGAATGGCGCCGCGATATTTGCGACCGGGATGGGCCGGGGAAGGGCATCTTTTTCGCGGGCCCTCGGTTGGTATCGGGGACTGCAGGGCAATACTTACCTGAGGAGCGCGTGGATGAATGACGAACAGGAGCTTCGCGAGGCACTGCGGGGGGCCATCCAGCTGAGGGCCCGGATGTATTACCATATTTTTTGCGAACTGCGGGACGAGATCGGGGAGGACAAGGCCAGCGAACTGATGAAGCGCGCCATCGAGCGCGGCGGGCGGGATTTAAGCGACCGCTTCAAGTCCTATGCGCCCGCCGACATGGAGGGGCTCAAAGATGCTTTTATCCGCTCGGTCCCGGACAAGGGCGCCATGTTCCAGCCCGAGGTTTGCAGCTGCAGCAATGCGCATGGATTGGAGATTCAGTTTCACGCCTGCCCCCTCAAAGAGACCTACGAAGCCATGGGGCTTTCCGACGCTGACAAAGCGAAAATGCTGGATATCGCCTCGGCCATCGACCGCGGCCTCTTCACCGGCGCCGGGTTCCATTTTTCCGTCGACACCTGGAAGCCGGGGCGCACCGGATGTTGCCGGCTTAACGTGAAACCCAACAAGGCGGAGTGAACGTCGCCGTATCCCCATCAATCATCTGCATCGTGGCGACCCCCGTCTGAGTTCGTTTTGTGCAGACGAACGCTCAATACCGGCACCGGGCAGTGGCGAAAGACTTTGGCGGCCGTCCCGCCGAGAAGTACTTCCTGAAGGTTTGTGCGTCCTTTGGTGCCCATGACGACCAGATCGGCCTTTTCCGCGGTTACGATTTCGATCAGCTCCTGGAAGGGCACCCCGATTTTCACGATCGTTTTGGTCACCAACGCCGAGAGCGCTTTGGCATCACAAAGGGTTTTCAGTTTTGCTTTGCGTTCACGAATAAATTGATTGGCCGCATCCGCTGTTGAGACGTTATCTTCTACCAGAAATATTCTGTGGGCGGCATATTCGATGGCTTCCATGTCTCGGCGGTTGATGACATTGGCCAGAATGATGTCTGCGCCGAAGGCCTTGGCTGTGGCCAGGGCATAGTCCAGCACTTGGGGGGTGTAGAGGGACATATCACAGGCGGTTAGGATGGTACGGATTTTTTTCATGACTCACTCCAGGTCGAACCCCAGGCCCGGCTTGCCGGTGGGGTAGAGAATGCCTTCCTTCAAGATAACGGCGCCCGCGGAAGGATCCTTCAGCAGGTCAAAGTGGCCGTCCAGGTCGGCATAGATCACATTGGGACGGGCGAGACAAAAATGCAGGCCGGCGCTGATGGCCAGGGCCGCTTCATCCATGCATCCCACCATGACCTCGATGCCGGCCGCCCGCGCAACGGCGTTGATTTGCAGGGCATTGCCGATTCCACCAACCTTCATCAGCTTGATATTGACCAGGTCGACCAACTGCCGGCTGGCCAGCTTGAAAGCGTCGCGAAGATTCGCCAGACTTTCGTCGGCCATCACCGGAATTGGCGATGCACGGGTCACACGGCCCAACGTCTGCAAGGCCTCCCGGGGGGTGGGCTGCTCCAGCAGCTCGATGTCAC
>JASFFM010000481.1:0-3028 GCA_050124295.1 Desulfobacterales bacterium
GTTCGACGATGGCGTCGATGGTGGCACGCGCACCATCCACGCCTTTGACCAGATCGAAAAAGAAGGCCCGGCTCTTGCGCGGCGGTGTGAAGTTGCGGCAGAACAACGCCAAGGCCTGCTCCGGATCGCCGGTGTGTTCATCGAGAAAGTAGAGGGCCTGCATTGCCATCTCGCGGGCTTGTCGGCGTTTCCCCATTGCTAAGCCTGCTGCACGACATCCGTCAGATTGGCCATCTCCACGGCCGTCATGGCCGCACTCCAACCCTTGTTGCCGGCCTTGGTGCCGGCCCGTTCGATGGCCTGTTCGATGGTGTCGGTCGTGATGATGCCGAAAATCACGGGGATATCCGCTTCCAGGCCCACCATGGCAACACCCTTGGAGACCTCCGCGCTGACATAGTCGAAATGCGGCGTGGCCCCCCGGATGACGGCCCCCAGGCAGATGATGGCATCGTATTTGTTTTTGGCGGCCATTTTCCGTGCCAGCAGCGGGATCTCAAATGCCCCCGGGACTTTCACGAGGTCGATATCCTCATCCCGGGCGCCCGAACGCAGCAGGGCGTCCACTGCGCCATCGACGAGCTTTTCGGTGATGAAATCATTGAAACGGCTCATGATAAGAGCGAATTTCTTACCTTCCGCCAGCAAGTTGGCTTCCAGAATTCTGGGCATGGCTTCTCCTTTTGATGGATGCTAAATGGTCTTTCGCGATGGCAACCTGCCGGTTGGTGTCAGGGTGTGGCGTCGACCGTCTTGAGCATGTGGCCCATCTTGAGTTTCTTGCAGTTCAAATAGCAGCGGTTGTGTTCGTTGGGCTCGATCTCAAGGGGCACCTGCTCAACAATGCTCAGCCCGTAACCCTCTAGACCGACCATTTTTTTGGGGTTGTTGGTCATGAGGCGCATCCGGCGCACCCCCAAATCCACCAGTATCTGGGCGCCGATGCCGTAGTTGCGCATGTCCGACTTGAACCCCAATTCTTCGTTGGCCTGCACGGTGTCCAAACCTTGTTCCTGCAGCGCGTAAGCCTTGATCTTGTTGACCAGGCCGATACCGCGACCTTCCTGACGGAGATAAAGAACGACCCCCGAACCTGCCGCCTCGACCTTCTGCATGGCCCGGTGAAGTTGATCACCGCAGTCACAGCGCATGGAACCGAAGACGTCACCGGTCAGACATTCCGAATGGACCCGCACCAGGATAGGCTCTTCAGGGTCGATCGCGCCTTTGATGAGGGCGATGTGGGTCAGGTTGTCGACGTCGTTTTCATAGACCGCAATCCGGAAATCACCGGCCACGGCGGTGGGTATATTGGTTTCGGCCGCCCGCCGCACGAAGGATTCCTTGCGCATGCGGTATTCCACGAGGTCCGCGATGGTGACAATGCCGATGTCGTGCTCGCGACTGAACCTCTCAAGGGAAGGCATACGCGCCATGCTGCCGTCGTCGTCCATGATTTCGCAGATCACCCCGGCCGGTCGCAAGCCGGCCAGACGGGCCAAGTCAACCGATCCCTCGGTCTGCCCGGTGCGCACCATAACGCCGCCCTTGCGGGCCCGCAGCGGAAAGATGTGGCCGGGGCGGACCAGATCGGTGGGACGGGCACCGTCGCGCACGGCTGTGAGGATCGTGGTGGCGCGATCGGCCGCCGAGATGCCGGTGGTGACGCCGCAGCGGGCTTCGATAGATACGGTGAAGCCGGTTTCAAAGGGAGATGTGTTATGGTCCACCATCAGGGGCAGATCGAGCGCATCGACTTTGTCCGGTGTCAGCGAAAGGCAGATCAACCCCCGCCCATGGGTGGCCATGAAGTTGATCGCCCCCGAAGTGACCTTTTCGGCGGCCATACACAGATCACCTTCATTCTCACGATCTTCGTCATCCACCAGAATCACCATTTTCCCGTTGCGGATGTTTTTGATGGCTTGTTCAATCGTTAATAACGGCATGACGTTTTACGTCTCCTCTTGGGTGGAAATGGCGGGCTCGGCTCTAAAGGAATCCGGCCTTGATGAGAAACTCCCGATCGATACGCGAGGCGGATTCGGCTTCCCCGGAGGCTGCGCCTGTAAAGCGTTCGACGTATTTGCCGATCATGTCGGTTTCAATGTTGATGCGGCTGCCGACGGGCTTGAATCCGATCGTCGTGAGCTGGGCGGTGTGGGGGATGATACTGACATCCAGAGCGGTATCATGGCAGCGGTTGATGGTCAGACTGACCCCATCCAGGGCCACGGATCCCTTGCGGATCATGTATCGGGTCAAGGACGGGGGGATGTCAACCCGAATCAGCAGGGCATTGCCCAAACGCTGGCGGGAGGCGAGCATCCCCACGCCGTCAACATGGCCCGAGACCAGATGACCGTCCAGACGATCGGACAGGCGCAGGGCGCGTTCGAGGTTGAGTCGATCTCCGGTGCGGGCCTCGCCAAACGTGGTTGTGGCTAAGGATTCGGGGGAGAGGTCGATCTCAAAGCGACGGTTGGCGATTCGTACCGCCGTCAGGCAGGCGCCGTTGACCGCGATGCTATCGCCGATTCGAGTACCATCCAGATCGAAATCCGATTCAATTACCAGACGGCGGCCGCGACCTGACGATCGGATCGCGGCAAGTGTACCCAGGCCTTCTATGATTCCCGTAAACATAATCCTCGTCGGCGTTTTCCGGCCCAAGCGGTCCGTCGGTTATTGAAAAAGATCCTGTGATTCGCCAGCGTTACAACGTTGAACCAAAATAACGCGATCTGTATGGATGTCAACGACGGGTCCATCCCTTATCCGGATAACCCTCCACCATGAGATCCTCACCAAAACGATGGACACTGACATCACGGATGCTCAGGCTGTCTTGCATCATTTCCGATCCCACCCCCCGGCAGATGGGAACACCGTCATCACCCACCAGGAGTTTGGGGGCAAAGAAGAAATTGATCTTATCGACGATCCCCGCCCGCAGGGCCGATCCACTGACCCCGCCGCCCCCCTCGATGAGCACGCTGATCATTTCTTCGGCACCCAGGGTTTTCAC
>JASFFM010000482.1:0-3000 GCA_050124295.1 Desulfobacterales bacterium
GGCCGTCGAAAACGAGGCGGGCCTTAAAAACGCCCCGATCCGTGGCAATACAAACCGCATCATGCGCGGGCCGGATCTCCTCGGCGCGGGTGCCAAGCAGCATTTCTACGGCGGGAAATTGTTCGACCAGCGCAAGGGCCTGGGTATAGAAAGCATCGGCGGGCACATACTGGTAGGGATAACGTGCCGAAGCATGTATCACCTGTCGACCCTGGTGACGGACCATCCAGCGGCGCCATTCATGCCGGACGGCCGGCTTGAAAGGATGGGGCGTTGTATTCCAAAAGCACCAGATCCGGTCGAGATGATAGTCTTCACGCGGTTCAATTATTAGGACACGACGGTCTGCCGGCAAGCGCGGCAGCAAGGCCATCGCCAGGGAAAGCCCGGCACACCCGGCGCCCACGATGGCATAGTCATAGACAGCTTTCATCGCCAACCACCATCAACCCCGGGGCGTCCGGTAAGCGCCTGATGTAGATCAGGATTATGTATTGGCGCGGGCCCCACCGGCCAGTAGTCTGGAAGCAACGCAAGACTTCCTATGGCAGCAAGCGTTCGCCTTATTTTAAGACCAACGGGGACCACGGCCCTGTCTCCCCAGGGCACCGTGCCGGTGAGCAGACGTCTGCCAATGGCCTCATAGAGACGGGCGGCCGTCACCACGGCCAAGCGCGCACGCCAAGGAATATAGCGCATGCCGCGGTCGGCACTGCGGTAGTAAAGGTCAGCTCGCCTCAACACCTTTTTGCGAGCGCGCAGGACGCAATCGCGCACGTCCCATGAGCCCGCCAGAATGGCCGCCGGTGGGAGATCTTCCCCCAGCCATTCTGCGGGCAGATAACGCCGATCACGCCGAGCATCCTCAACCACGTCCCGGGCAATATTGGTCAACTGCATGGCAATGCCGAGGTCCACGGCGAACGGTTGAGCGGCCGGGTCGCGAACGTTCATCAGGGCACACATCATCAATCCCACTGTCGCGGCAACCCCATAGGCGTAGCGGACCAGGTCGTCCCAGGTGGAAACGCGCACCGTCCCGATGTCGGACAGGATGGCATCGACCAGCAAACGCGGCAGATGCGGGTTGATCTTTCGCCGCCCGGCCATATCGAGAAATGCGGCGACCTCGGGAATCCCACCATCGGCGTGGTCCAGCGCAGCCCGGATAGCGCTAAGCTTGACACTGGCCCTGGCGCGCTCTTGATGATCGGCGATGTCGTCCACATAGCGGCAGAAGTGGTAGAGTGTGGCCACATCGTTGGCCGTGCGCCGATCGAAGAAATGGGTCGCCCAGTGAAAACTTTTTCCATGGCGCGCGAGCGTCTGGCGGGGGTCGCAGTTCACCGGCGGCTTGGTCGATGCTGCGGGGATTGTCTGGGTGTCTGCCATCGACTTGTCCTCAAGCAGCCACATGAAGGCCAAGGTCGGCGCTCAAGGCATTCTGCAACACCTTGGCCGAGCTAAGCACGCCGGGCACACCGGCGCCGGGGTGGGTGCCGGCACCCACAAAATACAGTCCTTTGATCTGCGAAGCCTTGTTGTGAAAACGGAACCAGGCTGACTGGCTGAAGATTGGTGCAATGGAGAAACCGCTTCCCCACAGGGAAAGATAATTGTGCCGAAAATCGAGTGGTGTCATGTAGAACGAATGCACCAGGTGATTGCGTAGGCCGGGTAAGAGATGGTCTTCCAAGGTCTCTAGGATTCGATCACGATAGCGGTCCCCCATGTGGTTCCAGTCCGTGTCACCCTGAAGATTGGGCACCGGAGAGAGCACGTAGAAACCATCACATCCCGGCGGCGCCATGGATGGATCGGTCCCTGTGGGGCGATGCAGGTAAAGACTAAAGTCGTCGGCCAGGCGGCGACGGTGAAAAATATCGTTGAGCAGACCTTTAAAGCGGGGGCCCATCCAAATGGTGTGATGGGCCACTTGTTCATAACGGCGATCGGTTCCGAAGAAAAGAACGAACAAGCCCATAGAGTAGGTCATCTTTCGGATGCGCCCAATTTTCGGCCCCCCTTTGAAGCCCTCCGGCATCATGTGTTTGTATACGTAAGGGGGATCCGCATTCATGACCGCCACCTCGGCGGGAAGATGACGGCCGTCTTCGAGCCGTACGCCGTTGACGCGGCCATGCGCCATGGTCAACCGGTCCACTGTGGTGCCCAGCATCACGGTGATTCCCTGGCGCTGCATCAGCGCTCCCAGGGCATCGACCAGGGCGCCCGTGCCGCCCATACAGTAATGAATCCCCCATTTGCGCTCGAGATAATGAATCAAGGCATAGATTGAGGTCGTATCAAAAGGGTTGCCGCCCACCAGGAGGGGGTGAATGCTAAACACCTGGCGCAAATGAGGATCCTTGATGTACCTTGAAACCAAACCATGCACGCTGCGATAGCTTTGCAGGCGAATCAAGCGCGGCACCTGGGCAACCATATCCACCAAGCGATGAAAGGGCTTATCGGCCAATTGGCTGAAGCCAACATCGAATATTTTACGCGACATATCCAGCAGACGCAGGTATCCCTCCCGGTCTTGTACATTGAAACGCTCGATTTCCTTGAGGGTATCGGCGACGGTGCCCCCGTAGTCAAATGTTCGGCGATCGGAGAACACGATGCGATACCATGGATCGAGCGGGGTCAGCGCAATGTGGTCGTAGAGATTTTCACCAAACAAAGCGAATAGTTCCTCGAACAGAAAGGGGGCCGTAATAACCGTGGGTCCGGCATCGTAGGTAAAACCATCTTTTTCGAAGACCTGCGCCCGGCCGCCCAGCCGATTCATGCGGTCCACCAATGTCACCTGATATCCAAGGGCCTTCAGACGCAGGGCCGATGCGATACCCCCGAAACCGCCGCCCACAACAACGGCGCGGGGTGAATGGGAAGCTGCGCGGTGTCGGTCTTTTTTCGCCGGGGACGATGTTTGTAGTGTCGTCAGCATATCGATTCTCTCCTCGGACCAAACGCCTATTTGGCGCTGCCGTT